>NZ_LXYF01000040.1:0-71174 GCF_002894065.1 Sphingobium sp. SA916 | reverse complement strand
TGACGAGCCGAAAATGGTGTTTTTCCGTGACCCGGAGCGCAGCCTACTCAAAGTAGGTGAGCACCGGAAGCACGGAAAAGCGTCATTTGCAGGCCGTCAGGGCTGAATGTCGATTGGCTCTAGCCCGATAGTGCGTCCTTTCCGGATGGAGGCCCTTGCCTGACGGGAGCGACCGTTCATAAGGAACCGCATGACCACGATCCGCCTGCTCGCCCATAGCGTCGAAAAGCCCTGGGGCCGCATCGATATTCCTGCCGCCATCGCGCCTTCGGATGGCCGTCGCGTCGGCGAAGTCTGGTTTTCGCCGCCGGAGCAGGAAGAAGGGCGGCCTTTGCCGCTGCTGGTCAAATATATCTTCACCAGCGAAAAGCTGTCGGTTCAGGTCCACCCCAATGATGCGCAGGCGCGGGAACGCGGGCTGGCGGGCGGCAAGTCGGAATGCTGGTACATATTGGATGCGGAACCCGATGCGCGGCTGGGAATCGGCCTGACCCGCGACCTGACGGCAGAGGCGTTGCGCACAGCGGCCCTCGACGGCAGCATCGAAGCGCTGATGGACTGGAAGCCGGTGCGGGCGGGCAGCTTCTACTATATTCCCGCCGGCACGGTGCACGCCATAGGCGGCGGCGTGACGCTGGTGGAAGTGCAGCAGAATAACGACGTGACCTACCGCCTTTACGATTATGGCCGGCCGCGCGAACTGCATCTGGAAGAGGCGATGGCCGTCAGCGTGGCGACGCCCTATGCCCTGCCCGACCGGGTTGTCCCGATGACGGCGCAAGAAAGACTGGTGGCGGGCGGCGATGCGCCCTTCATCCTGGACATGGTGCAGGGTGAAGCCGGCACCGGGCAGCGGATCGAAGGAGAGATGGCCTGGTTCATTCCGCTGGCCGGCGCCGGCACGATCGACGGCGAGCCGTGGCGGCAGGGCGAATGCTGGCTGATCGAGGGGACCGCCGGCCTGACCATCCATGACGGGATGAGCGCGCTGCTCGCCCGCCTGCCTTGAAACATCGGCGAATCGGGGGGACTGCATGCCACGGGGAGAAATGATCGCGGACAAGCGCGTCCTGTTCGTGATGGCGGTGGAGGATGAATATGGTCCTCACCTCAGGGCCCGGTTCGACCCGCTGATGACCGGCGTGGGCCCGGTGGAAGCCGCGCTCAACACCGGCCTTGCGCTCCAGCGGCTGGATCTGGAAGGCGCGCTGCCCGACCTCGTCGTCTCGCTGGGATCGGCGGGATCGCGCATCTGCACCCTGGGCGAGGTCTATCAGGTCGCCAGCGTCTCCTGGCGTGACATGGACGCCTCCCGCCTCGGTTTTCCGAAGGGCGTGACCCCCTTTTCCGACCACCCGGCCGAAATAGCGCTGCACATGCCACTGGAACTTCGCACCGCCCGGCTGTCCACGGGGGCGAACATCGTCGGCGGGGACGATTATGCCGCGATCGACGCGGACATGGTCGACATGGAGAGCTTCGCGGTCGTCCGCGCCTGCCAGCGCTTTGGCGTGCCGGTAATGGGCCTGCGGGGCATTTCCGACGGCCCGGGCGAATTGGCGGACATGCTGGGATGGACCCAGTTGCTGGCGCTGCTGGACGAGCGTCTGGCACAGGCGGTCGATATGCTGGAGGGAGCGCTTGGGCGCTGAGGAGATGCGGTCTTCTTAAGGCGCAATGGGCCGACTGCTGCCATTTCCCCTCCCGCTGGCGGAAGGGGGAATGTCCTGGATTGGCCCCTAGGGCCTTTCTCCCCCTTTATCTGAGGCGCCTGACCAGAACCGCCTCAATGCCCCTCAAAGGCGATGATCGCCGCCGACGCGACGCCGTCCGCTTCCAGCGCAGCCATGCCGCCCAGATCGGGAAGATCGATCGCGAACAGCGCCATCAGCACGGTTGCGCCCTGCTCCCGGACGAGCTGCGCCGCCGCAAGCGCGGTTCCGCCGGTCGCGATCAGATCATCGACCAGCACCACCCGCGCCCCGTCCGGGATCTGCCCTTCATGCAATTCCAGCCGGTCGGTGCCATATTCCAGCACATAATCGATGCCGACGGTCTTGCCGGGCAGCTTGCCCTTCTTGCGCACGGGCACGAAACCCACCCCCAGCGCATGGGCCAGCGCCGCCCCAAGGATGAAACCGCGCGCCTCGATGCCGACGATGAAGGCGGGGTCGAGCGGCCGCGCCACCGCCGCCATCCGCTCGACCAGTTCAGTGAGACCGGCTGCGTCCGCCAGCAATGTGGTGATGTCCCGGAACTGGATGCCGGGCTTGGGGAAATCGGGAATCGTGCGGACCAGGGCCGCCAGGCTGTCTGCGCTCATCTTCGCCCTCATAAGAAAAGGGGGCCCGGTTTCCCGCGCCCCCTCCGATGTTCTGTTCCAGACCCCGTTCAGGCGGCCTTTTTCTTGTCCGCCCAGATATTCTGGTAGGCCATATAAGCCAGGCCCGTCGCGATCAGCAGGAAGAAGATCGTCGCCAGACCCGCGCGACGGCGGTTTTCCAGCTTGGGTTCGGCCGTCCAGGTCAGGAAGGCCGCGACGTCCTGCGCCATCTGGTCGACGGTCGCCTTGGTGCCGTCTCCATAGGTGACCTGTCCGTCCGCCGTCAGCGGCGGCGCCATGGCGAGGTTCAGGTTCGCGAAATAGGGGTTGTAGTGCAGCCCCTCCGGCGTCTTCGCGTCCGGAAATTCCTTAAGCAGTTCGGCCGGCTGCGCCTGGAAGCCCGTCAGCAGCGAATAGACATAGGCGCTGCCGTGATGGCGGGCCTTGGTCATCAGCGAGAGATCGGGCGGGATCGCATTGTTGTTCGCCGCCGCCGCCGCAACGTTGTTCGCGAAGGGCTTGGGGAAATAATCCGCCGGGATGGGATCGCGGGTCGACATCTCGCCCGTCTTGGGATCGACGTCGGGGGTCTTGATCGCCCACTGCTTGGCGATCGCCTTGATCTCCGCCTCGTTATAGCCAATGCCCTTGAGGTCGCGGAAGGCGACGAACTTCAGGCTGTGGCAGGCCGAGCAGACTTCCTTGAACACCTGGAAACCGCGCTGGAGCTGCGCCTGGTCGTACTTGCCGAAGGGGCCGTCGAACGAGAAGGCGACATGCTTGGGATCGCGATGGAATTCATGCTCCACCGTGACCGCCGGCGGCTCGGTGACATAGGCCACCGCGCCCACCAGGAAGGAAACCAGCAGCCAGCCCGCGAAAAAGAGGCCGACGAGAAATGCGCCGATGCGTATCATTAGTCTTGTCCCCCTTAACCGGCGTGCGACGGCTGCGGATCGCTGCCCATGCCGGGAAGCGCCTCGCGCTCACCCTCGATCGCATGGCGGCCAAGCACCGCCTCGGTGATCGAGTTCGGCAAAGGCAGCGGCTTTTCGAAGCGCGAGATCAGCGGCAGGATGATCAGGAAGTGGGCGAAATAATAAGCCGCCGCGACCTGGGAGATCATCACATAGGGTTCCGCCGCCGGCGCGCCGCCGCAATAGCCCAGGATCAGCACGTCGACGATCAGGATCCAGAAGAACTTCCTGAAGGTCGGGCGATAATTGCCCGACCGCACCGGGGAGGTGTCCAGCCAGGGCAGGAAGAAGAGCAGCAGGATCGACGCGAACATCGCCAGCACGCCCAGCAGCTTCGCCGGGACGAAGAAGAAGTCGACGGTGAAGGCGCGCAGGATCGCGTAGAAGGGCCAGAAATACCATTCAGGCACGATATGCGCGGGCGTCGAAAGCGGGTTCGCCTCGATATAATTGTCCGGATGGCCCAGATAGTTGGGCGCATAGAACAGCAGGACCGCGAACAGGATCAGGAACACGCCCGCCCCGAAACCGTCCTTCGCGGTGTAATAGGGGTGGAAGGGCACAGTGTCCTGCGGCCCCTTCACTTCCACGCCGGTCGGGTTGGAGGAACCCGGAATATGCAGCGCCCAGATGTGCAGGATCACCACGGCGGCGATCACGAAGGGCAGCAGGAAGTGCAGCGAGAAGAAGCGGTTGAGCGACGCGTTGCCGGGGGCGAAACCGCCCAGCAGCCAGGTCTGGATCGGCTCGCCCACCACGGGGATCGCGCCGAACAGGCCGGTGATCACCTTCGCGCCCCAGTAGGACATCTGCCCCCAGGGAAGCACATAGCCCATGAAGGCGGTCGCCATCATGAGGAGGAAGATGACGAGGCCCAGCAGCCACACCATTTCGCGCGGCGCCTTGTAGGAACCGAAGAAAAGACCGCGGAAGATGTGCAGATAGACCACGATGAAGAAGAAGCTGGCGCCGTTGGCATGGGCATAGCGCATCAGCCAGCCGGCGTTCACGTCGCGCATCGTCTGTTCGACGGTGCCGAAGGCGACCAGCGTGTTGGCGCCGTAATGCATCGCCATGATCACGCCGGTGACGATCTGGATCACCAGCGCGAGGCCGGCCAATACGCCGAAGTTCCAGAAATAGTTGAGGTTGCGCGGCACCGGATAACCGGCGCCCACGGCATTGTAGACGAGGCGCGGCAAGGGCAGCTTCTCGTCGATCCACTGCATCGCGGGATGCTTGGGAGTATAATGTTCAGCCCATGGAAAGCTCATGACAGTCCCCCTCAACCCACGAGAATGGCGGTGTCGGAAGTGAAGCTGAACTTCGGCACTTCCAGGTTCTTGGGCGCGGGGCCCTTACGAATGCGGGCGGCGGTGTCGTAGGACGAGCCGTGGCAGGGGCAGAAATAGCCGCCATATTCGCCCCTGTTCTCACCCTCGCCCGCGCCCAGCGGCACACAGCCCAGATGGGTGCAGACGCCCATGGTGACCAGCCACTGCTTCTTGCCGTCGACGGTGCGTTCCTCCAGCGTCTGCGGATCGCGCAGGCTGGACGGATCGACCTTGTCGGCTTCCGCGATTTCCTTGTCGGTCAGGTGCCGGACGAACAGCGGCTGCGACCGGAACGTCGTCTTGATCGCCTGGCCCGGCTGGATGGAGGACAGGTCGACCTCCGTCGAGGCGAGCGCCAGCACGTCGGCGCTGGGGTTCATCTGATCGACCAGCGGTATGACCACCGCGACCGCACCGACCCCGGCGAAGCTCACCGCGGCGATGTTGATGAAATCGCGACGGCGAACACCGTCGCTGCCGCCTCCATCGGAGACGGACGCCCCCTCACTCTCCAAATGTTCAACGATCGCCATGCACCTCAACCCTTGCAAGAACGTCCCTGACCCCGCCGCATTGCCCATTATGGCTATGTTATCGGGAGAGCCGCGGCGCCCAAGCAGAAGGGCGCGCCTTTCCCCCTGGCGCGGTTTGCAGGCCTGATAACCGTAGGATGCGCCATTTGCCAAGCCTTTTAGACAGGCTAGGAGAATTAACCGCGCTGTTCTATGGCGCGGCGCATGCGTATCGCCCTTTATCAACCCGAAATCGCCGGCAATGTCGGCGCGATCCTGCGCCTTGCCGCCTGCTTTTCCGTGCCCGTGGACATCATCATGCCGATGGGTTTCGCCTTTTCCGACGCGAAGCTGAAACGCGCCGCGATGGACTATGGGGCGGCCGCCGACATCACCCAGCATGCAAATTTCCAGGCGTTCGACGCCCGGCGCCGGGCCGAAGGGCGGCGGCTGATGCTGATGAGCAGCCATGCTTCGCAACGCCTGCCGGAGGTGGAATTCCGCGCCGACGACGTTCTGCTGATGGGATCGGAAAGCGCCGGCGTCCCCGACAGCGTGCGCGATCTGGCCGATGTGCGCGTGCGCATTCCGATGGCGCCGGGCTTTCGGTCCTTGAACATCGCCGTTTCCACGGGCATCGCGATAGCAGAGGCCCTTCGCCAGACCGGAAGTTTCCCGCAATGACAGAGTTACCGAAAATGACGTTGGCGCTCGACCCCCAACAGCAAGCCGCCCGCGACTGGTTCGAATCGCTGAGGGACCGCATCTGCGCCGAATTCGAGGCGATCGAGCGGGAGGCGGGGTCCGACGCCCGCTTCGACTATATCGCCTGGAATCGGGAGGCGCCCGGCCTAGCGCCCGGCGAAGGCGGCGGCGGCGTGCGCGGCGTCATGAAGGGCAAGGTGTTCGAAAAGGTCGGCGTCAACGTCTCGACCGTGGGCGGTGCCTTCTCTCCGGAGTTCGCCAGGACCATCCACGGCGCGAGCGAAGACCCGAGCTTCTTCGCCACCGGCATCAGCCTGGTCGCGCACATGGCCAATCCCCATGTGCCCGCCGTGCATATGAACACGCGCTATCTGAGGACGTCCAAAAGCTGGTTCGGCGGCGGCGCGGATCTCAACCCTCCCCTGCCGCGCGAGGAGGACACGGCGCATTTCCATGATGTGCTGAAGGCCGCCTGCGACGCCCATGACCCGGACTATTATCCCCGTTTCAAGGCATGGGCGGACGATTATTTCTTCATTCCGCATCGCGGCGTCCATCGCGGCGTGGGCGGAATATTCTACGACCATCTGGAGGGCGATTTCGACGCGAATTTCGCCTTCACGCGGGACGTGGGCGAGGCGTTCCTCAAGGCCTTCCCGCCCATTGTCCGGCGGCGCATGGGGGAAAGCTGGTCGCGGGAGGATCATGCCCGCATGCTCGAATGGCGCGGCCGCTACGCCGAATTCAACCTGGTGCATGACCGCGGCACGCTGTTCGGGCTGAAGACCGGGGGCAATGTCGACGCGATCCTGATGAGCCTGCCGCCGATGGCGAGCTGGAGCTGAGCATGGGCCTGACGCCCGTTCCCGACGACCGGATCGCGACGATCGTCACCCATCTGGAAATGCGGGAGCGGCCCGAAACCCGCCCCCATCCCGCCCGCCCCGTTGCGGCTGGTGCCATGGAAGGCGCCGACGCCAGAGGCCTATCGCGCGCTGTTCCGGCGCGTGGGGGAGCCGTGGCTCTGGTTCTCCCGCCTGGTGATGGACGACGCCGCGCTGAGCGCGATCATTCACGATCCCGCGGTCGAGGTCTATGCCGTCACCGATCCCCGGGGCGTGGAGGTGGGGCTGCTGGAACTCGACTTCCGTTCATTGCCCGACTGCGAGCTGGCCTTTTTCGGACTGATCCCGGAACTGACCGGCAAGGGTCTGGGCCGATGGCTGATGGCGCAGGCCAAGGCGCTGGCCTGGCGCAGGGAGGTCACGCGCTTCTGGGTGCACAGCTGCACGCTCGACAGCCCCGCGGCGCTGGGATTTTACCGCAAGGCGGGCTTCGTGCCCTACAGGCGTGAAGTGGAAATCTTCGCCGATCCGCGACTTGCGGGGCTTTTGCCGCCCGACGCCGCGCCGCATGTGCCGGTGCTGGGTCAGCTGCCCTCCGCCTGACGATAGAGCCGCGCCAACATCACCAGCATATAGACCTGCACCACCGTCGACACGATAGCGGCGGCCACGCCGCCGATCAGCCGGCCGCCCGTCGGACCGCCGATCAACGTCCCGATCAGGCCGAACACCGCCTGCGCCGCGCCGCCGACAATGGCGGACAACAGCGTCAGCGCCACGATGAAGCCGAACAACCGCCAGAAATGCCCCCTGGTCAGCGCCCAGCCATGGCGCAGCGACGCCATGACGCCCGCCGTCCCGTCGATCACCACGGGATTGAGCAACAGCAACCGCACGCTCGCGAAGATGGTGACGGCCACCACTGCCGCGCCGAGCAGCAGCGCCAGCGTCGCGCCCAGAGGCTTGGCGATGAGCGAAAGGATCGTCACCGCCAGGGTGGCGGCGATCACCGCGCCGGCCAGGAAACCGGCGACCACCAGCGCTACGCCGAGCAGCACCGGAAGCCGCGCAAAGCTCAGCCGCAGCGCCTCTCCCACGCTGATGCCCGGGCGCAGGGCGAGCGCCAACAGGGTCAGCGATCCGAACCCGATGATGATCATCGCCAGCATCATCGCCAGCCAGAAGCTGCCCGGCACCTGCGGCATGGTGGTTTCCGACAGGTTCCATTTGGCGAGTTCCGGCGGCGTCATCTCCTGCAGGATGAGGCCCGGCAGGGCGACGAACAGCAGGGCGACGGGAAACAGCAGGCTGCTTTCGCGCGCGACGAAGGCGACCGCCTCCTCCCACGCCTTGCCGATGGACATTGTCGCCATATCTCTACGCCCTGTTCTCTACCCGATGCTCTGAAAATCGCGGAGGAGACTTGATCGCTCGCTCTGCCCAAGTCAAGGAAGCGCCATGTCCTCGCCATCCCCAGCCCAAGCCCCTGCCGCCCCCAGCGTGGAATGGCGCGTGGAAAGCGCGCCCGTCGACTACCCCCGGGCGCTGGCCGAGATGGAGGGCCGGGCCGCCGCGATCTTCGAGGGGCAGGCCGCAGAGCGGGTCTGGCTGCTCGAACATCCGCCGCTTTACACGGCCGGAACCAGCGCCGATCCGGCCGAACTGCTCGACCCGCGCTTTCCGGTGCACGATGCGGGGCGCGGCGGACGCTATACCTATCATGGGCCGGGCCAGCGCATCGGCTATCTCAACATCGACCTGCGGAATCGGGGCAAGGACGTGCGCAATTTCGTCCATCACCTGGAGGGATGGATGATCGATGCGCTGGCCGATTTCGGCATAGCGGCCCGGCGCGCGGAGGGACGGATCGGCATCTGGACCGACGATGCCCAGGGGCGGGAGGCGAAGATCGGCGCCCTCGGCATCCGGGTGCGGCGCTGGATCACGCTTCATGGCTTTTCGATCAATGTCGATCCCGACCTGTCCCATTTCGGAGGCATCGTGCCGTGCGGCCTGGCCGAATATCCTGTGACGAGCATGGCCGCGCTGGGCGTGAAGGCATCGATGACCGAGCTGGACTCGGCGCTTGCCCGGCATTTCCCGGCCTTTCTCGGCCGCCTGCGCCGGTGCCCGGCGGCAGATGGAGCGGGGGTTGAGCAATGCGGGACGGGCCGCTAGGGTCGCGGCTTTCGCCAGGTGGGGGGCTGCCGGGCATGCTGCAACGCTTTAGGAGACCCGGATGCGTCCTGACGTCAAGACGACAATGGCAATATTGGTTTCGGCCGGCTGCATGGCGCTGGCCGGATGCGGCAGCAAGAAGGAAAGCGGCACCGCCGTCCCGATGAACAATCTGGAAGTGGTCGACGGCACCGCCACCGACGCCATGACCGATCTGGACGGGGTGCAGAGCGAGGGCGTGGCCGTCGCGCTTCCCGCCAACCGCAGCGACAATGCGGCCGCTCCGGTGGCGGCGAAGAATGAGAGCGAGGGCAAGCCCGCGGCCGATACCGAAGTGCTGTCGGATCAATAGGCTGGCGTCCGCGTTCAGGCATGATACAGACGGGCGGGAGATAGTTCGCAGCGCTCGTTACAAAGAGGGATTTCAATGACATTGCGTTATGTGGGCCGTTCCATTGGGCACCGATCCCTGGGACGCCGGGTCGTGCTGGGGCTGGCCATGACGGCGGCGGCGCTGATGGCGCAGCCGGCCGCCGCGCAATTCTTCTGGTCGCCGCCCGATTTCTCGACCCCGCCCCTGACCGACGCCGAAGCCACGACCGCGCTGGGCCTGCCGGGCGCGACCGCGGCGGAGGTCAAGGCCGGGCTGGTGTGGAACCTGCGCGCGGCGTTGAACGTCGCGGCCCTGCAATGCCAGTTTGAGCCGACCCTGCTGTCGATCAGCAATTACAACGCCATGATCGCCCATCATGACGCCGAACTGGACGCCGCGCAGACGACGCTGCTCGGCTATTTCCAGCGGACGGTCGGCAAGGGCAAGCCCGGCCAGATGGCATCGGACCAATATGGCACGCGCATCTATTCCGGCTATTCGACGGTGCAGGCGCAACGCGGCTTCTGCCAGGCGGCGGCGCTGGTCGGACGGCAGGCGATCTTTGCCCAGCGGGGCACGCTGAACGATGTGGCGCGCAACGGACTGGGGTCGATCAAGAAGTCGCTGGTCCTGGCGGGCGAGCAATTTTACGGCGATCCGGGACGCAGCTATTCGCTGACCCTGCCGTCCTTCGACCCTAAATGCTGGAAGAAGGGCAAGATGCTGCCCGCGTGCCAGCTCGCATGGAATCAGAAGATCGGCGTCCAGCCTTAAGGCAACGGCGCCAATCCACGACATTCCTCCTCCCGCAAGCGGGAGGAGGCAAGGGGGGCGGGCCGGCGCGACGTCAGCGACAGGTTTCAGCGGCCAGAGCGGTTTTCATCGCTCCAGGATGGAAGCTTCCCCTGAGGCAGGCCACGACCCTCAGCGCAATCCCAGATATTTGTGCGACTGGAGGCTGAGCCGCCAGCGGGGCCGCCCCATCACCAGATCCACCGCCGCCCGCGCGTTTTCCGCTGCCTTCGGATCGTCCAGCGGCTGCACCAGCCAATGATCGAAGGCCCAGCGCTCCATATCCTCGACATCCGCCAGGCTGTGCCCCCGCCCCGGCTGCGGCCAGACCAGCTTCAGCTCATTGCCGCTGCGCTGGACCACCTCGCTGCCCGCCTTGGGGCTGATGCAGACCCAGTCCAGCCCCGGATGCGCGGGCAAGGTGCCGTTGCTCTCGATCGCAATGGCAAAGCCGCGCGCATGGAGCGCATCGACCAGAGCATCGTCCACCTGGAGCATCGGTTCCCCGCCGGTCAGCACGATATAGCGCCCCTCCCGCCCCTCGCCCCAAAAGGCGAGCGCGGCTTCGGCCAGACCGTCCGCATCTGCGAACCTGCCCCCGCCATCGCCGTCGGTGCCGACGAAATCGGTGTCGCAAAAGCGGCAGACGGCGCTTGCCCTGTCCTGCTCCCGCCCGGTCCAGAGGTTGCAACCGGCAAAGCGCAGGAAGACCGCCCGGCGGCCGGCATGGACGCCCTCTCCCTGAAGGGTCAGGAACATTTCCTTGACGGCGTAGCTCATGGCGTCAGGGCTTCACCGCATAGTCGGTGGGATCGGGCAGACCGGCCTCCACGAAACCCTTGGACCGCAGGCGGCAACTGTCGCACAGGCCGCAATGCCTGCCGTCCGGCGTCGGATCGTAGCAGGACCAGCTCAGCCCCGTATCCAGCCCCAGCCGATAGGCTTCGCGCACGATGTCCGCCTTGCTCATATGCTGGAGCGGGGCATTGATCCGGACCGGATTCCCCTCCACCCCTGCCTTGGTGGCGAGCGCGGCCATCTTCTGAAAGGCGTCGATGAACTCCGGCCGGCAATCGGGATAGCCCGAATAATCGAGCGCATTGACGCCGATGAACACGTCGTTCGCGCCCGCCACCTCGGCCAGGCCCAGAGTCAGCGACAGGAATATGGTGTTGCGCGCGGGCACATAGGTGACGGGAATGCCGGTCCCGACGCCGCCCTTGGGCACGGCAATGTCCGCGGTGAGCGCAGACCCGCCAAAGGCCGTCAGGTCCAGCGGCAGCACGATATGCGAGATGGCGTTCAGCGCCGACGCGACTCGACCCGCCGCCTGCAATTCCAGCCGATGGCGCTGATTATAGTCGATCGACAGGGCGAACAGGCGATAACCGGCCTCGCGCGCCAGCCCGCCCGCCACCATGGAGTCGAGCCCGCCCGACAGCAGGACGACGGCGAATTTTCCGTTATGGGCAACCATGAGCGCCGCGCTACGCCTCCCGACGCGTCAGCGCAAGCCGGTCGCGCCTAATGGCAGGCGCCGAGCCAGCGGCCCTCCAGCGCGAAGGCGAAGGGCGCGCCGTCGGCAATGCCCTGCGACTGGATCTGCACCAGCCGGGACGTTTCGACGCGCAGGTCCGTCCGCCCATTGCCCGCCGCGCCGCATTCATAGGTGACGACCAGCCGATTGGCGACATCGCTGACGGTGAAGCTCTTGCAGGCATGGCCAGCGTGGCGGCTTTGCAGAAGCTGGCTGAGGCTGGAGACGCAGAGCTTGCGCGCGGCGCCATCCTCGCCCCGCCCGCGCAATTCCCATTCACCCGTCTCCAGTCCCTTGGGCAGGCGTGACGCGGGCGCCGCCGCCTGCACGGCAGAAACCGCCATCATCATCGCCGCCGCGCCAAGGGCGCGCCGCTTTGCCACCATTCCGATCCCCCTGTCGATCGTTACTGATCCAGATCAGCCTTGCGCGTCAATTGCGGCAATTTGATAGCAAGAAGGAGGGCGCCCGCTCATTCCTCCGCAAAGCTGGCGAGCGCGACCGGGAAAAGACGCGAGCAGAAGGCGCAATCCACGCCGATAATCCCCTGATCATCCGCCATGTCCGCCCGCTCCGCCGCCGGAAAGCGGCCGATGACGCTGCGGATATGATCGAGGTCGCAACGGCACCCCTTGCTGAGCGCCGTGGGATCGGTGACGCGCACCTCCTCCTCTTCGTGGAACAGCCGCCAGACGATGTCGGACAGCGGCAGCGCGTTGTCGGTCAGTTCCGCGTCCTTGAGCGTATGGGCCAGCGCCTGGACATGCTCCCATTCCGGATGGTCGTGGCGGACATGCAGCCGTTCCCGCCCGACTTCCCCCTCGGGCAGATGCTGGAGCAGCAGGCCGGCGGCAAGGCACCCCTCCCCCGCGTCGTGGCGCGTGGCGATCTGGATGATGCTGGGGATCTGTTCGGACTGGAAGAAATAATGTTCCGCCGCATCGGCAAGCGATTCGCCGTCCAGCGGGACGATGCCCTGATAGCGCTCGCCGGTCACCGCCTGGTCGAAGGTGATGGCGAGATAGCCCTTGCCGAACAGGCCGAACAGCGTCGGATCGGGCCCCAGTTCGGCCAGCCGGTCGGCATCGAACTTGGCATAGCCGCGCACCTCGCCGCCCTTATAGTCCGCCACCAGCAGGCTGACGACGCCATTTTCGGTCTGCGCCTGAAGAGTGAGCTGCCCGCCCGCATCCTTGAGCGTCGAGCCGAGCAGCGCCGCCAGCACCAATGCGGAGGCGAGCAGCCGCTCGATCTGCGGCGGATAGGCATGAGCGGCAAGGACATCGTCGAGTACCGGCCCCAGCCGCACGATCCGCCCGCGCGCGTGGCGGGAGGGGATGGTGAAGCCAAGGGCCTGGTCAAGGGTAGCGGAAGAGGTCAAGTCAGGCTCCGTGCGGCGCGCCGGGGCGCGCCGATCATGCAAAGGCGCTTAGATAGGTTGCGATGCCCGGGCATGCAAATGCACTTGGGTTTGGGCTTGATCGGTGGGATGCGGACGGTCTGATCGCGGCCCGCTCCTTGGGACAGGTCGTGCTCCCGCGCCGGCGGGAACCCGGTTCAGGCGATGCGATAATCTGCGAAGGGCGGGACCGGGCTCCTGGCCGCGCAGGAGCCCCAAACTCAACCAAGCCGGCCCAACGCCCAGAGCAGCACCGACTTCTGCGCATGGATGCGGTTTTCCGCTTCGTCCCAGATCACCGATTGCGGCCCGTCTATCACCGCTTCCACCACTTCCTCGCCGCGATGGGCGGGCAGGCAATGGAGGAACTTCGCCGCGGGCTTCGCCAGCGCCATCAGTTCCGGCGTCACCTGATAGGGCATCATCGCCTTGAGCTTCTCCTCGGCATGGGCCTGGCCCATGGAGATCCAGGTGTCGGTGACGACGATGTCCGCGCCGGCCACCGCCGCCAGCGGGTCGCGGGTGCGAGTGATGGTCGCGCCACGCGCCTGCGCTTCGGCCTCGAAGGACGGGTCGGGGTCATAACCCTCCGGCACGGCGATGCGCACGCCGAACTTCATCAGGCCCGCCGCCTCGACGATGGAATGGAGGACATTGTTGCCGTCGCCCAGCCATGCCCATTGGCTGCCGGGCAATGCCACGCCATGCTCCACCACGGTCAGCAGGTCGGCGACGATCTGGCAGGGGTGCGACAGGTCGGTCAGGCCATTGATCACCGGAACACTGGCGTAATGCGCCATTTCCTGGATCTTCGCATGATCGTCGGTGCGAATCATGATGGCGTCGGCCATGCGGCTCAGCACGCGGGCGGTGTCCGCAATCGTCTCGCCCCGGCCAAGCTGGCTGGTCGCGCCGTCCAGGATCAGCGATGTGCCGCCCAACTGGCGGATCGCCATGTCGAACGACACGCGGGTGCGGGTCGAATTCTTCTCGAAGATCATCGCCAGCGTGTGACCGGCGAGCGGCGCATCCGCATCCGCTTTGCCCTTGGGCCAAGCTTTGCGCGCGGCCTTCCGGTCGATGGCGTCGGCAATCATGGCGGCGATCGCATCGCCGCCGGCGTCACTCAGATTCAGGAAATGATTGGTCATGAGGAACCCCCTCAACCCGTTCGGGCGAACGGAGATTAATTCAGGCCGCAGCCTCCGCAAAGCTCCGCGCCCCGGCGGAAAGCCGTTCGACGCATTCCGCGACATGGCTTTCCTCGATCACGAGCGGCGGCAGGATGCGCACGACATTCTGCCCCGCCGACACGGTCAGCAGGCCGTGATTGTCGCGCAGATGCGCCACGAAGGCGCGGGCATCGAAATCATCCTTCAGCTTGACGCCCAGCATCAGGCCCAGCCCACGCACATCCTCGAACATGTCGTGATTGGGGATAAGCTGCTCCAACGCCGAACGCAGGCGCGCGCCGATGCCCTTCACATGGTCGAGGAAACCCTCGCCCAGCACTTCGTCCAGCACGGTCAGCCCGACCGCCATGGCCAGCGGATTGCCGCCATAGGTCGACCCATGGGTGCCGAACACCATGCCCTTGGCCGCTTCCTCGGTCGCGAGGCAGGCGCCCAGCGGGAAGCCAGCGCCGATGCCCTTGGCCACCGCCATGATGTCGGGGGTCAGGCCATATTGCTCATGGGCGAAGAAGGTGCCGGTGCGGGCATAGCCGCACTGCACCTCGTCCAGGATCAGCAGCAGGCCCTGATCGTCGCACAGCTTGCGCAGGCCGCTCAGAAACTCCTGCGTCGCCGGCGTCACGCCGCCTTCGCCCTGCACCGTTTCCACCAGGAAACCGGCGGTGTTCTCATCGACGGCGGCCGTCGCGGCCTCCAGATCGTTGAACGGCACCACGGTGAAGCCGGGCAGCAACGGTTCGAAACCGTCGCGCATCTTGGGCTGGCTGGTGGCGGAGATCGTCCCCAGCGTCCGCCCATGGAAGGCGTTGTCGAAGCTGATGATCTTGTGCCGGTGCGCCTCGCCATTGGCATAGTGGTAACGGCGCGCGGTCTTGATCGCGCACTCCACCGCTTCCGCGCCCGAATTGGTGAAGAACACCGTATCGGCAAAGGTCGTGTCGACCAGACGCTGCGCGAATTTCTCGCCCAGCGGCATGCCGTAGAGGTTCGACGTGTGCATCAGCGTCGCGGCCTGATCCGCGATCGCCTTGACCAGCTTGGGATGGCCATGGCCCAGCAGGTTGACCGCGATGCCGCTGGCGAAATCCAGATAGCGTTCGCCGCGTTCCCCGATCAGATAGCAGCCCTCGCCTCGGACCGGGCGTACATCGCACCGGGGGTAAACGGGCATGAGCGGCGTAATCGACATGGTCCTTCCCTTTCTGGGCTGATGCAAACAAAGTCCGAAACGCAAAAAGGCGGCCCCCGCCGGGCCGCCCTTTGCGAGCGCTGCCTATACAAGCGCGCCTTTGAAGGCGCAACCCCGTGCAACATGCCGTCATCCGGCGAAGGCCGGGATGACGGACACCTTCAGCCGATCTGGTTCCACGCCTCCGCGATCTCGCCGATCATCAGGCGGGCCTGCTCCACCGGCGCGGCATCATGCTCCTTGGCGCTGACGAGCAGCAGGCGCCGCGCTTCGCGGTAGATCTGGGCGAGGCCAGTGGCGATGTCTCCGCCCTTGTCGAAATCGAGGCTCGATTCCAGCGCGAAGAGGATCGACATGGCGCGGGCCTGCTTGTCCGAAACCTTGAGCCGGTCGCCATTGCGTTCCGCCAGCGCGGCGGCATCCAGCGCCAGCAGCAGCTCGTCGAACAGCACCTTGACCAGCGCGTGGGGCGTCGCACCCTCGATCCGGCTGCCCGAATGGACCGCCGCATAGCGCCGCGCCGCCGCCGTGCCGCCGAACCCGCCATGATTGTAGAACATGATATTCCGACCCTTTCGGTATTAATTGTCGTTTTTGGTCCAGAGGGCGACCTGCTGCTGGAGATAGCTTTGCGTCGCCTTCAACGCCGACAGGCGCGTTTCCATGGCCGAATAGACCTTGGTGAGCTGTTCCTGATAGTTGGTCATCTGGGTATCGAGCTTGTCGAGCTGATCCGTCAGATCCTTCGCCAGCTTCTCATATTTGTCCTGCGTGGTGGCGAGCGGTCCGCCATCCTTCTTGATATTGTCGCGCACGCTGTCCATCAGGCCGGCAAGGCCGATATTCGTGGCGGTCTTGACCGACGGGTTCAGCAATTGCGTGATCGCCTTCGGATCGGCCGCGATCGCCTTGTCCAGCGCCTTGGTATCGAGCGACAGCGTACCGTCGCGATTGGTGCTGACGCCCAGGTCGTTCAGCGTCTTGTATGCGCCGGTGCTGCTGAGCTGGGCCGACACCATCTGCGAAAGCTGCCGCTTCATGTCGCGGATCGAGGATTCTCCGTTCAGCACGCCCGCATTGGACGAGTCCGTGCCGGTGGAGGTGGCGGTGTTCAGCGCCTTCATCAGCGTGTTGTAGGCGTCGACGAATTCGACCATCAGGTCGCGCATCGACGTGGTCGGCTCGGTCGTGGCGAGCGTGACGCTGGTCCCAGGCGCCGCCTTGTTGAGGTCGATGCGCAGATAGGGGATCGCGCCGTCGATGGTGTTGCCGGCATAATGCTGCTCCACGCCGTCGAGCAGGATCACCGCGTCCGCCGGGTCGGCGGCGCTGGCCATGGTGCTGCCGGCCGGGACGCTGGCCTTGGTCCAGGCGAACTGGTCCAGGGACGCGCCGCTGGCATCGGGGGTGGAGGAAGAAACCGTCAGCGAGATGTCGTTGGCCGCACCGGTCGGCCCCTTCATCATCAGGCGGGTGCCCTGCGAATCGGTGATGACGGAGGCGGTGACGCCGGTACCGGACGCGTTGATGGCGGCGGCAAGGCCGGTATAGCTGTTGTTGGCCGAGGTGATGGTGACGGGAACCGCGGCGCCGGAACCGACCTTCAGCATCAGCGTGCCCGTGCCCACGGTCGCCGCCGCGCCGCTTGCCGCATCGGTGTTCGCGTTGACCGCCGACACCAGCGTCCGGCTGGTCGCCAGGTTACGCACTTCGATCTGCGCGGGAAGGCCGGTCGGCGTGCCGCCGGGCAGCGCGCTGACCGAAGCGATGCTGGGGTCGTTGGAAGCCGGCGCGCCCGAATAGCCGGTGCCCGCGAGCAGGCTGTTCAGCGCATCGGCAAAGGTGTCGAGCGAACTGGAGGCCGACGCCAGGGCGGAAATCCGCGCGGTGTTCAGCGTCTGGCGACTGGTGATGGCCGTCTGGCGCGGTTCCTTGGTGGCGCTGACCAGGCTGGAGACGAGCGACGCGGTGTCGATGCCCGATCCCGCGCCTAGCGCCGTCAAGATGCTGCTGCTCACCGAAGTCATTGGCCGTCCTTTCAAGAGAGAGAACGGCCCTAGCGCGAAGACCTTTAGGAATGATTTTCAGGGGGGAAGGCAGGAGCCCACCTCACCGACGCAGCATCCAGGCGCGTGGACGAATTTCGAAATGTCGGGGATTGGCCAATCCAAGACATTCCCCCTCCCGCTTGCGGGAGGGGTTAGGGGTGGGCGCGAGCGTAGCGAGCTTCCAGCTTAGCCGTTGAAAATTCACGCTGATGCCGCGCCAGCCCACCCCCTAGCCCCCTCCCGCCTGCGGGAGGGGGAATGTCCTGATTCCACCCCAACCGCTCAGCCCACAGTCCCGAAAATCCCACGCCGCCTGCAATGGCGCGCTCGCGAGCAGGCGCAGGAGCGCCGCGACGAACCCGGCTCAAGCGCCCGGAGACAGAATCTGGTCGACCGCGCCGCGACGGATGTTGGCCTGCGCCGCATGGGCATAGGCGGCCTGTTCCGCGATGCGCTTGGCGACGCGGATCGTGCTTTCCACCGCTTCCTTGGAGGCCGGGGGCAAGGGGACCAGTATCTGCGGCTCGGGCAGCATCGACTGGATTTCGTCGGCTGCCCCGTCGACCGTCACCGTGCCGCCCTGACTGCGCAATTCAGCCAGAATGTCGGCAATGCGGGCATGCACCTTGGCATATTCGGCGCTGGTCGCGATGCTTTCTTCCACGCCCGACTGATCCTCGGGCGTCGGCGCCTGCCGGGACGATCCACCGCCCTGATGCACGGTGGCGGCCGATGAAATGGGCGCAATCGCGGACACGGCAGACGGCGCGCGGGTCGCGCCGCGCTCCACCGACAGTTCAGTCCGCGAAATATAGTCGTTCATGACGCACATCCTAATGCGTCCCCGTGAAGATTATACGGATATCAAGTCCTAAACTTAAGTTAAGGACGATCGATTTTCAGGAAACCGCTGATTATCAAGATGATTTTTTGCCGTCCGCGTCGAAGCGCAGATCGTCCGGCACGGTGATGAATGGCCGGTCCATCTCGCTCGCCATCCGATTCTCCACCCGGAAGACGAAGGCAAGGACGGTCGCGACCGCCATGTACAGCCCTTCATTGACGATCTGCCCGGCGCGCGAGGTGAAGTATATGGCGCGGGCCAGTTCGGGATATTGCAGCACCGTGACCCCGTTCTGGTCGGCAAGGTCGCGGATCGCCGCCGCCACCGCGTCGCAGCCGCGCGCCACCACCACCGGCGCGGCGTCCTGCCCCGGCTTGTAGCGCAAGGCGACGGCGAAATGGGTGGGGTTGGTGATGATGACGCTGGCCTCCGCCACCGCCTTGCGGGTCGAACCGCTCAGCACCTCATATTGCTTGCGGCGGATATGGCCTTTCAGCTCGGGGGAACCTTCGCTCTCCTTATGCTCGTCCTTGATCTCCTGCTTGGTCATCGACAGCCGCCTGGACCGCTGCATGAGCTGGGCGGGAACGTCGATGCCCGCGATCAGGAACAGGCCCCCCGCCATGATCAGGCAGGTCATGATGAACATGTTGCCAAGGTCCGCCATGGCGGGCGCCAGCCCCGCCTTGCCCAGCCCGACGATCTCCGTCAGCCGGTCCCAGATCATCCAGACTCCGATCGCGCCCAGCAGCGCGACCTTGGCGACGGACTTGACCAGTTCGATCAGCCCCTGGAGCCCGAACATGCGCTTGAGGCCGGCGGCGGGATTGAGCTTAGACGCCTTGGGCGCGAAGGCGCCGGGACGGAAGCCGAGCGAGCCGAGCAGCGCCGGCCCCGCAATGGCAGCCAGCAAGGTCGCCAGCAATATCCCCGCGACCGGCAGGGCGATGCCGGACAGCAGCGCGATGCCCCGGTCGGCCGGCGCGAAATTCACGATGTCCTCCCGCCGGAAACGCAACGCCTCTATCAGCATGTCGGACAGGGATTCGACCATCGATGGCCCCGTGACCGCGATCCAGCCAATGCCGGCCATCACCACCAATGCAGTGGCGAGATCGCGGGACTGGAGAATGTCGCCATTCTTGGCCGCGTCCTTCAGCTTCTTGGCTGTCGGCTTCTCGGTCTTTTCGCCGCCGCCATTGCTCCCGGCCATGGTCAGTGCCCCTCCGCAATGGTCTGGGCCTGGTCCAGCCCGGCCTTCAGGGCGGCGGTGATCCCCTCCCCCATGATCGGCGCGGTGACGGCCAGCAGGATGAGCCCCGCCATCAGCGCCACCGGCATGCCGACCGCGAACAGGTTGAGCGCGGGCGCTGTGCGCGCCAGCATGCCCATGACGATCTGCACCAGCACCAGCGCGAAACCGACCGGCAGCGCGATGGTGACGCCCGCGCCGAGCAGCGCGCCGCCGAATTCGATCAGGTGCCAGACCGCATCGTTGCTCAGCATCGCGCCACCCGGCGGCAGCGCCCGATAGCTTTGCACGACAAAGCTCACCAGCATCAGATGCCCGTCCATCGCCAGCAGCAGGAAGGTCGACAGGATGGAGAGGAACTGGCCCACCGCCTGCGTCGCCTGGCCCGACGAAGGATCGACCATCGCCGCGAAATTAAGGCCCATGGTGTTGCCGATAGCCTCCCCGGCCACCAGCGCGGCGGCATAGCCGATCTGCACGGCAAAACCGATGGCGAGGCCGGCAAGCACCTCACCCGCGACCAGCATCACGCCCTGGAAACTGGCGACGCCGTCGGCGGGAAGCTGGATAGGCACGCTGTTGAGCGCGGCCATGCCCAGCGCCAGCGACAGGATCAGCCGCAATTGTAACGGCACGGCGGGCGCGCCGAAGACAGGCGCGGCGATGAAGGCGGCGCCGGGGCGGATCATGGCGATCAGCCAGATCCAGAGCTGGACTTCCACATTGACAAAGCCTGGGGCGAAGCCCGGCGCGATCATTGCAGCAGGTCCGGAATGCGCTCGAAAATCTCGCGCGTGAAATCGGCGATCAGCACCATGATGGAACCGCCGAACAGCACCAGCATCGCGCCGACGACGATGATCTTGGGAATGAAGGCCAGCGTCTGTTCATTGATGGAGGTCGCGGCCTGCACCATGCCGATGACGACGCCTGCGATCAGCGCGGGAATCAGGATCGGCGCTGCCGCCAGCGCCGTGATCCACAGCGCCTGCTGCGCCAGCCCCATGAAGAAATCGGCGTTTTCCATGGATCAGGCCGTCCCGGAGCCGTCTGGAGGAGAGAAGCGCACGCCCTTCATGTCGCGAACGATCCGGCCAGCGAACCCATGGTCAACGCCCAGCCGTCCACCAGCACGAACAGCAGCAGCTTGAACGGCATGGAGATGATCGTGGGCGACAGCATCATCATGCCGAGCGCCATCAGCGTCGATGCGACCACAAGGTCGATGATCAGGAACGGCAGGAAGATCATGAAGCCGATCTGGAAAGCGGTCTTCAGTTCCGACGTCACAAAGGCCGGCAGCAGGATGGAGAAGGGAATGTCGGCGGGCGAGCGGAAGGCCGGCGCCTCCGCCAGATTGGAGAACAGCTTGAGGTCCGTCTCGCGGGTCTGCTTGGTCATGAAGCCGTGCAGCACCTTGCCCGAACGGCCCACCGCCTCCTCGATGGAAATCTGCCCCTTGCCATAGGGATCGAAGGCCTGGGCGTTGATCTGGTCGATGGCCGGCCGCATCACGAACAGGGAGAGGAACAGCGACAGGCCGACCAGCACCTGATTGGGCGGCGTCTGTTGCAGGCCAAGCGCCTGACGCAGCAGCGACAGGACGATGATGATGCGGGTGAAGCTGGTCATCATGAGGATCAGCGACGGCAACACCGTCAGCAGGCTCATGAGGATCAGGATCTGCAGCGATAGGGACAGCGAACGGCCGTCGCCGCTGATCTGCCCCATGGCCCGGCTCAGCGCGCCGCCATTGTCGATGGGCGCCGGGGCGGCGGGCGCGGCCTGCGCAAAGGCGGGCATGGCAAGGACCAGGGTCAGCAGCAGCAGCGCCACCACGCCCCATTTCATCATCCCCGCGCAGGCGGGGACCCATCTCCCGGCAGCAGCCTGCGGACCCGAGGTCCGGAGAGGGGTTCCCGCCTGCGCCGGAATGACGGTGGCAAGCAGGTCAGCGCCCGGCACGATAAGGGTCGCCTTCCGCGATCTTCTCGATCCGCCCCCGCGTCACGGAAAGCAGGATCTTCTTCCCCTCGAACTCCACGACGGCGAGCTTGCCGAACGTCCCCATCGGCAGCGCTTCCAGCACCTTGAGCGACCGGTCGTTCTGCCCCGCCATCATCCCCGGCTGATATTTGCGCCACAGCCACAGCGCGCCGAAGGCCATGCCGCCGACCAGAGGCAATAAAATCAGCAGCTTGACGAAATACCAGATCATGAGGGCTTTCCGCGAAGATGGTTAATTCGTCATCCGTTCCGAAAGATTGGCGCGCAAGGCAAGCGGTAAATCTGCCGCCTGCGCTTCAGCCGCGCCGCTCGACGCCCGCCAGCCGGCTTTCGGCAGCCGCGATTTCGACGATGCGGATGCCGTAGCGGCCGTTCACCGTCACCACCTCTCCCTTGGCGATCAGCGCGCCGTTGACCATGATGTCGAGCAGGTCGTCGGCCTGGCGGTCCAGTTCCACGACGCTTCCTTCGCTCAGGTCCATGACCTCCGCCAGCCGGAGCGAGGTCGACCCGACCTCCACCGACATGCGGACGGGAATGTCGGCCAGCAACCGGAACTGGCGGTTGTTCACCATGCGGGAAATGCTGTCCTCGCCCACGCTGTCAAGGCGGGGGGCTTCGCTCATGTCGCTCATTGTCCGGTTTCCTGTGCAAGCTTTTCGATCTGGAATGCGGCGCGGCCATCCTGTTCGCCGATGGAGCCGTGCGCGACGATACGGTCGCCCACGATCAGCGGCAGGCTGCGGTTGATGGTGACGGGAATGATGTCGCCGGCCTTGAGCTGCATCAGTTCGGCCAGGGACAGGTCAGGACGCGCCAGCACCGTGCGGGCGGGCAGGCGGATGTCGCGCATGCGGTGGGCGATGCGCGCCTGCCACACCGGGTCGGCGCGTTCGTCGTCGATCGGGATGCGGCTGCCCGTCAACGACTCGACGGCGCGCAGCGCGGACAGCGGGAACAGCAGGTCGACGGGCCATTCGGCATCGCGGCTGATGCTGATCAGGAAGCGTTGCAGCACCATCTGCTCGCCCGGCTGGGCCGCGGCGGCGAAGCCGATGCCGGTTTCCCGGACGATCAGACCGGCTTCTATGGCCAGCATGTCGCTCCAGCATTCCACCAGCCGGGCCATGAAGGCATCGGAAATCCGCGCGATCAGGCGATCTTCGGTCGGCGTGAACTCGCCGCGCGGCGGCAGCGCACGATTGCCGATGCCGCCATAGAAACAGTCGACCAGCGTCGAGATCATCGCCGCATCGAGCCGCAGCAGCACCTGCCCCTTGAGCGGCGCCAGGCGATAGACGCCGATGCTGGAGGAGCCGGGCACCTCATGCGCCCAGGCGCCGAATTCCAGCGCGCGCGCGTCCTGCGCGGCGACATGCGGGCGAACCCCGGCGATCGGCTCGATCAGGGCGCGCAAACGCCGGCCGAGCTTTTCGCCCAGCCGGTCCAGCCCCGACAGCATCAGCGGCGCCTGCGATTCCCCCCGCCCGAAGGCGTAGGCTTGAACGTCGGTCATTTCAGTCCCCAGCCGTCCCGGGCGGGGGACTTCCCGCCGATCAGGCAGCCCTATTGAATAACGAAATTGGTAAAATAAACGTTATCGACGCCGCCATAGCCCGTCTTCTGCTTCAGAATGTCGTTAATAATGCCCTTGATCTTCCCCTGAAGCGCCCTTTTCCCCTCCGGCGTCGACAGCGCCTCCACCGGCTGTTCGGCCAGCATCATCAGGACCTGGCTGCGAATCGCCATCTCATGGACCTTGATCGCCTCCACAACGCGAATGTCGTAATAGGTCGAAACGGCGATGGAAATCTGCGCAAAGGCGTCCGTATCCGACATGTTGGAGGTGAACGGCGTCTGAAGCTGGAAATAGGTCGCCTGATAGGCCGCGGGATTGGCCGGGCTGGGCAGGTCGATGCCCTTGGCCGGGACATGGACGCCCGAAGCGGCATGACCCCCGCCGCCGCCCTCATGCCCGCCGCCTTCGCCGCCGCCGCCGCCGGCATAGCCATGGGCCTTCGCCACTTCCTCGGCATTTTCACCCGCCAGCACGAGCACAGGCTTGTTCGGATCTTCCTTCGGCCCTTCTTCCTTCGGGCTGAAGAAACCCGCGGCGTAAAGACCGCCGGCCGCGCCCGCCCCGCCAACGACCATGGCGATGACGATGAGCAGGATCATCTTCATCCCACCGCCCTTTTTCTTCTTCGGCTTGGCGTCGTCACTCATCGGTCAAAGTCCCCCGCAATCCATGTCGTCAGGCATAGCGCGCGCGCGCGGCGGGATTGCCGGCATGGCGCAGCTCGTCATGGTTAAGAACGGCCGGATCGCCGGAATTTTTAGGGGCGAATGCGCTATTTTCCTGGGGACGCCAACGGCCCTGCCCCTGCGATTGCGCCATGTTCTGGCCGTTGTTCGCCCATGCGTTCGCGCCCTGGGAACCCTGTTGCTGCGCGCCCTGCTGCTGGGAGGATTGCTGTTGATTGGCGCCGTCCGCCCGCGCCGCTTCCGCGACAGGAGGCGCGCGTTCGATCTTCACCTCGGCAATGCGCACCGCCGAAAGTCCGGCATCAAGGCGCAGACGGTCGCTGTCCTGGCGCAGCGCCATTTCGGCGGCTTCGCTGGCGACGGTCAGGCTGACCGCCGCGCCGTCGCTGCCCTGGCGGATGTCCACCTGCACGGCCCCAAGCTGGTCGGCGTTGATCTGGAACCGCCCCTGCGCACCGTTCGCGGACAGCCCGGCAATCTCGCGGGCGAGGCCGTCGATCCACTGGCCGGAAACGCCCATGTCGACGATCTGCGCGCCAAGGCTGGCGGACAGGTCGGCCGGCGGCGGCGCGACGGCCGACGGCACCGGCTGCGCGGAAACGGGCTGGGCGAGCGGCATCGGGGGCACGGCATCGACCGGGTCATGCTGGACGGCATGGGCCGGCACGGCATCGACCGGCGTGGCGGCCCTGCCCGTTTCGACGCGGGCCGCGAGCGGTTCCCCGGCGCGGACCGGCGTGCCCGGCTGGCGGGCAGCGACCTGATCGCGCACGAGCTGGAGCAGGGCGAGCGCCTCGGACTTCACCGGGGCGCTGCCGGGATGCGCAGCGGGAACCGGGCCTTCCGGCTGGTCGGCCGATGCCGCAGGCGCTTCAATGGCTGGCTGCACAGGGGCGTCCGCCACGGGAGTCGGTTCAACCGTCGACTGGGCGGGAACCGGCTGTCCGGCAGACTGAGGCGGCAAGGGCGCCGCTACCGGCAGATTCTTGCCGCGATCCGGCTTGGCGGGCGCCGTTTGCGCGACCGGGGCCGTCGATGGCGGCAGCGCCTGCGCCGGAACGCTTGGCGAGGCCGGCATCTGGACAGCAGCGACGACCGTTGCCGGAGCCTGTGCCGCCTCGGCCTGCTCCTTCGGCCTGTCGCTGTCGCCCGGCTCCGCTTCCACCGGCTCGTCGGCATGCTCCACCGCCGCGGCTTCGGGCAAGGCCTCCACCTTCTCCGGCTTGGTCTCCTTGCCGGGGCGCGGGGCCTTGGTCTGGGGATCGGGCGTCGCGACCGGCAGTTCCGGCCCGCCGACCTCGCCCTCTTCCATCGCGACCGGCGCCGCAGCAGGCATTTCCGCCGCGACCTCCTCAACGGAACCGCTATCCACCGCAGGGCCGGCATCCACCATAGGACCAGCATCCACCGCAGGCGCCGTCTCCCGAACGGCGGCCTCGGCTGGCGCGTCGATCTTCCTCGCAAGTCCGGGCGGCAGCGGCAGCGAATCCTTGCGGTGGCTCTGCACCGCCCTCAATGCGTTGGCCAGACCGAAGGGCAAGGGGGAAGCCGTCTCGACCTCCGGATCGCCGCCATCGGCTTTGCCCGCCTTGGGCGGTGCGGGCTCCATGCCCTCGGCTTCATCCGCGGCCGCCGGGGCGATCCCTTGCGGCGGGCCAGCGATCCCCGCGCTTTCCTGCGCTTCGGGCAAAGCGGCCATCGTGCCGTTCAGCAGCTTGGCGAAATCCGCCGCCCCCTCCGCAGGCACGGCCGACGCAGCTGCGCCATCGGCGGGCATCGGCGTCGCCGCCGAGGAAAAGAGCAGCGCCTTGAGGCTGGTCAGCATGTTCACGTCAGACATCTCCTGTCCTCTGCATCCGGCGATAGCGCGGCAGCGCCGCAAGCTTGTTCTCCCGCCATTCCTCCAGGTCCGCGCGGGCGCGATCCTTGAGCTTCACGGCGATTTCGCGATCCCGATTGGCCGCGAGGGAAAGGCCTTCCTTGACCTCCACCTTGCGGCGCGCATCGTAGAGCGCACCATCCAACTGGCGCCCCGCCTGTTCCAGACGGCCCGCCAGTTCCTGCATCGCTGCAAAATTCGCGCCAGTTGCGACGCCCTGCCCGGTAAAAAGATCGTTCCGCACATTGCGCAGCCGCTCGACATTGCGGGCAAGGCCCTCCGCCTCGTCGCGGGCGCGGGCGGTTTCGGCCGCGGCCATGGCATGCTGGACATGGCGGACGCGCAGCACGCGCTGGCGGCGGGCGACTTCGCCCTTCACGCGCCGAACTCGGCGATCAGGGCATGGGCGCTGGTGTCGAGGTCGATGAAGCTCTTCTGATCCTGACGAATGAAGTCGAGGACTTCCTGTCGCCGCTGCACGGCTTCATCGATCACCGGATCGTTGCCGGGGCGGTAGGCGCCCATCAGGATGAGGTCGCGATTTTCCTCATAGGCGGCCCAGAGGCGGCGATAGGCGGCGGCGGCAAGGCGATGCTCGTCCGGCACGACATCCGCCATGACGCGGGACAGCGACTTGCCGACATCGATCGCCGGGAAGATCGCCTGTTCCGACAGATGGCGCGACAGCACGAAATGCCCGTCGACAATGGCGCGGGCGGCGTCGACGATCGGATCGTCCGTATCGTCGCCATCGGCCAGCACGGTGTAGAGCGCGGTGATCGACCCGCCAGTCCGGGCGTCGACGCCGGCGCGCTCGACCAGACGCGGGATCAGCGCCAGCGCGGAGGGCGGATAGCCCTTCATTGCGGGCGGCTCGCCCAATGCCAGCCCGATCTCGCGCTGGGCATGGGCGCAGCGGGTCAGGCTGTCGATCAGCAGCAGCACCTTCTTGCCCCGCGCCCGGAAATATTCGGCAATGGCGGTGGCGCGGGCGGCGGCGCGCAGGCGCAGCACCGGCGGATGGTCGGCGGGGACGGCGACGACGATGCTCTTGTGCATCGCGCCTTTCAATTTGGTTTCCAGGAAATCGCTGACCTCGCGGCCACGCTCCCCGATCAGGCCCGCGACGACGATGTCGGCTTCGGCGCCCTGGATCATCTGGCCCATCAGCACCGACTTGCCGACGCCCGACCCCGCGATGATCGCGATGCGCTGGCCGCGCCCGGCGGTCAGCAGCGCGTTGACGGCCCGCACGCCCAGGTCGAACGGCTCGGTGACGCGGCCCCGGTCGAGCACATTGCCCTTGACGCCGTTCAATGGCCACGATCCGCCC
Organism: Sphingobium sp. SA916; assembly: GCF_002894065.1. NCBI lineage: Bacteria > Pseudomonadati > Pseudomonadota > Alphaproteobacteria > Sphingomonadales > Sphingobiaceae > Sphingobium > Sphingobium sp. SA916. Next base: position 44,189 of record NZ_LXYF01000040.1, on the reverse strand, counting down.
GCGATGATCGGCCCCTTGCGGTCCAGCGGCTGGCCCATGGCGTCGATGACGCGGCCGATAAGGCCTTCGCCCACCTGCACCATGGTCGCCTGGGAATCCGGTTCGACCCGCGCCCCATTTTCCAGCGGCGCGTCGCTGTCGAGCGGCACCAGCAGCGTCCTGTCGCCGCGAAAGCCCACAACCTCGGCGCGGCAGACCGTCCCGTCCGAAGCGATCACCCGCGCGCCCGCGCCGATGGGACGGCGAAAGCCGGTGACTTCCAGCATGCCCGCATCATGGCTGACCAGCCGGCCGACATGGCGCGGCTGCCGGTTCTGCACCTGCATATGGTCGAACAGCGTTTCCGCCTGGGCCAGCGAGGCGCGAATCATCAGGCCTTGCCCTCCATATCGTCCAGCAGGGCGCGCAGGCGCGACAGGCGCACATCCGGGCCGTCCTCGACCCAGCCGTCGGCGGTTTCAAGGCGCACGCAGCCGCGCTGCATCGCGCCGTCGGGCACCAGCTTCACGCCGATGCTCTCGCCTTCCAGCAGTTCGATGTCGTCGGGATGCAGGTGCAGCGCGCCCTTTTCGTCATTATCCTCGATGAAGGCGGCCACGCTGTCGCAGCGCTGGAGCAGCCGCTCGATGTCGATCTCGACCTCGCCCACGATCTGCTCCACCAGCCGGACCACGGTCGCGGAAAGCATGGTGGACAGCATGCCGCTGGGCGCCGGCGCCAGCAGTTCCAGCGCTTGGGCAAGCTGCTGGCGGGCCTGCGTCTCGGCCGCATGGGCTTCCGCCGTCACGCGGCTGCCTTCGTCGAAGCCCATGGCGAAGGCTTCGATCCGCGCCTGTTCCAGCACATCCTCTTCGCTTTCCGGAATGCTGTCATGCACCGGCTGGCCGGGCGCGGCCTGCGCAGGCGCGAACAGGCTGCGAAAGCCGCCGCTCGTCACCTGTCCCATGCCGCCCAGCGGGATGCTGGCGACCTCCGCATTGCTCCAGAGCTTAGACAAAATCATTCCCCTTGCCGCCCAGCATGATGGTGCCCGCATCGGCCATGCGGCGCGCGGTGGCGATGATCAGCTTCTGCGCGTCGATGACCTCGGCCAGGCGGATCGGCCCGCGTTCCTCGATCTCGTCGGCAATGGCCTGCGCGGCGCGGGCGGACATGGAACCGAATATCTTCGCCTTCAGCATGTCGTTCGCGCCCTTCAGCGCGACCACCAGGATCGAACTGTCAACGGTGCGCATCAGCGTGCCCATATTCTTGTCGTCCATGTCGATCAGGTTGTCGAAGACGAACATCTCCTCCTCGATCGTCTGGGCGACCATCTTGTCCCGCTTGGCCAGCGCCTTGATGATGCGCTGCTCATTCTCCTTGCGGACATTGTTCATGATCGCCGCCGCCTCGATGGTGCCGCCACGCTGCGAGGCGCCGCCCTGCTTCTTGGCCATATTGCCGCGCAGCAGGAGCTGCTCCAGATCGTCCAGCGCCTCGTTCGACACGGGCCCCAGCGTGGCGATGCGGTAGACCACCTCTTCCTGATATTCGGTCGGCAGCAATTGCAGCACGTCGGCGGCGATCGGCGCCTCCAGATGGGCGAGGACGATGGCCATGATCTGCGGATGCTCCGCCTCGATCAGCACGGCGATCTCCTTGGCGTCCATCCATTTCAGCATCTCAAGCTGGGTGGAGCGGGTCGGCGGGGTGATGCGGGCCAGCATATTCTCGGCCCGTTCCTCGCCCAGCGCCTTGGTCATCGCGCCGCGGATATGGCGGGTCGCGCCATAGCCGATGGTGGTGCGCTTCTTCGCCTTGGTGACGAAATGATCGAGCGCCTCATTGACTTCCTCGACCTGCACATCGGCCACGTCATACATGGCATAGCCAAGCTGGCGCACTTCGTCCGGCTCCAGACGCGAGAGGATCTGCGCGGCTTCATCCTCGTCGAACAGCATCAGCAGGACCGCGGCGGCGGCGCTGCCCTTCAGCGCCGTGGCGGTGGCGGCGTCAGGCATTTTCCTTCTTCCCTTCCTTCAGAAGGTCGCGGACGACCAGCGCCGCGCGATCGGGGTCCTGCTTCACGAAATTGCGGATCAGGTCGGCGCGCTGGGCATAGTCATAGGTGGAGGAGATCATATCGAGCGTGACCGGCGTCGACCCATCCGGGTTGACCGTCGCCTGACGGGTGATCTCGGTCGAGATTTCGCGGCCGATCTTCTGGCCCTCGGCGGCGACCTGTTCGGCGGCGGCGGCCTGAGCGGCGGCGCGGCGCTTCAGCAGCGGCCGGCCGATGCCGAAGATCACCAGCAGGGCGACCAGCAGCGCGGAGACGTTGCGCACCAGCGGCGACACCCATCCCGCTTCATACCAGGGCGCCTGAACCACTTCTTCCTTGGCGAAGCTGCGGGCGGAAAGGGCCACCACGTCGCCCCGCGCCTGGTCGAAACCGACCGCCCCCTTCACCAAAGCCTCCAGGGCCGCGATCTCCTGCGCCGAACGCGGCTTGCCGTCGGGCCCGTTGTCCAGCGCGACCGCGACCGACAGGCGCTTGACCGTGCCGATGGCGTCCCTGGTCACGGAAACCTCGCGGCCCAGTTCGAAGCTGCGGTTGAAGGTTTCCTCGGTCTTCATCAGCGGATTGGGCGGCGTGCCGGGCTGGGCTGCGGTCTGGGCGCTGGTGGCGCCCTGCGCGACGGCCTGGCCATTGGGATTGGTCTGCGTCACGGTCGGATTGACCGGCGCCTGATTGCTGAGCGCGCCGGGAATGCCGCTCGCTTCGCCGCCCGCGCCCTGACCGCGCGGGTCGGATGCCCAGGTGCCCTGTTCGCTGCGAAGACGCGCTTCATCCTGCGGATAGGTTTCGCGGGTCGCCTGCCGCTCCGCGAAGTTCAGTTCGGCATGCACTTCGGTCGAGAATTTGCCCGCGCCCAGAATCGGCGTCAGCAGCGCGATCACCGACTGGCGATAGCGATCCTCCATCCTGGTCTGGACGGCCAACTGGCGGTCGTCGGCGGCGTTGCTGTCGTTATTGCTGAGCAGACGGCCATTCTGATCGACGACCGATATGTCCTCCGGATTGAGTTCCGGGATCGAAGAGGCCACCAGATGCACGATGGCGCTGACCTGCTGGTCGGTCAGCGACCGGCCGGAGGCAAGACGCAGCATCACCGATGCGGAGGGCTTGGACCGTTCGCGCAGGAAGACGCTGGGCGGCTCGACCGCAAGGTGGACCTTGGCGCTCTCCACGCTGTCAATGGCCTCGATGGTGCGGGCCAGGTCCATTTCGCGGGCGGAGCGCAGCTTTTCGCCTTCCACCGCGCGCGATGCGCCCATGGGCAGGCTGTCGATCATGCTGTTGCCGTCAGGCGCGCTCTTGGGCAGGCCCTGGGCGGCGAGCATCATCTTCGCCTTGAAATAATCGTCCTCGCCAACAGTCATGCTGCCCGAATTGTCGAAGTCGTAGCGGATGCCATTCTGGTCCAGCACGCTCGCAACCGCCGATTTGTCGGCATCGGGCAGGGCACGGAACAGGTCGCGCTGCGGCGGTTCGCGCAGGGCGAGCCAGGCCGCGCCAGCGGTCGCGACGACGCCCAGCAGGCCCAGCAGCGGCAGGCTCTTCGCCACGGCGGGCTGCTTCATGAAGCCGGTGAAGCGCGCCTTCAGCGCATCGACGCCCTTCGCGCCGCCCGGAAAGGCGGGGCTGGTGGCCGGGAGAGCGGCGGCGCCGCCGACGGAGGGGGTGAGTGCGTTCTCGCTCATATTACACCGGCATGCTCATGATGTCCTTGTATGCGGACAGCAATTTGTTGCGGACCTGAAGGGTGGCTTCGAAGCTGACGGACGCCTGCTGCTTGGCCAGCATGACCCCGGCAATATCGGTGGTTTCCCCCCGTTCGAACGAGGCGGCTGCTTCGCCCGCCTGGTTCTGCAGGCCGTTCACCTGCTCCAGCGCCGATTTCAGCGCGTCGGTAAAGCCGCCCGGCGCGGTTGCGCCGTTCGTGCCGACCGCGGAGCCAGGGCCGACATTGCCGGTCTGGGCCACGTCGCGCAGCGCCGCGTTCTTCTGGAGGATGGCGTTGCGGATCGCCATCACGCTATCGGTCGGAGAAATTCCGGACATACCCTATTCCTCCTCAGGCCGCCGCCCGCTCGCGCATCTCGGCAAGCCGATAGCGCAGCGTACGTTCGGAAATGCCCAGCTTGCGGGCGGCGGCGGCGCGATGGCCATCCGTTTCGCGCAGGGCGGCGCGGACCGCCTCCAGCTTGCTGTTATGCGCCACGTCGCGCAGCCGGATCGGATCGGCCGGCGCCAGGACCTGCTCCACGATGCGCAGTTGCGGCGCGCCGGTGATGTGCAGGTCGTCGGCATCGATACGGTCGCCGTCGCGAAGGACCACGGCGCGCTGAAGGACATTGCCCAGCTCGCGGGCGTTGCCGGGCCAGACATGGCCGGTCAGCTTTTCCAGCGCCGCGGCGGTCGGCCAGACGAAGGCATCCTGCTGGCGCAGCAGCATGGCGGCGGCGATGGCGGCGATGTCGCCCGGACGCTCTGCCAGCGGACGCAGCTCCAGCGGCATGACATTGAGGCGCCAGTATAGATCCTCGCGGAAGCGGCCGGCAGCGACTTCGGCGGCAAGGTTGCGGTTGCAGGCCGCGATGATGCGGACATTGACCGGAACCGGATGAGTCGCGCCGACGGGCAGCACCTCGCCTTCCTGGAGGGCGCGCAGCAGCTTGGCCTGAAGGCTGAGCGGCAGTTCGGCGATTTCGTCGAGGAACAGCGTGCCGCCGTCCGCCGCCAGGAACAGGCCCTCGGACGCATTGGCCGCGCCGGTGAAGCTCCCCTTCTTGTGGCCGAAGAGCATGGCTTCCATCATGGTTTCGGGCAGCGCCGCGCAATTGACGGCGATGAAGTCGCGGGTCACGCGGCCCGACTGGGCATGAAGGAAGCGCGCCATGCCTTCCTTGCCGGTGCCCGTATCGCCCTGGATCAGCACGGTGGCGTCGCTGCGCGCCACGCGGCCGGCCAGCGTCATCAGCCGCGTGCTGCCGGCGTCGCCCACCGCAGGAACGGCAGCGGGACGGGCCAGCTCCGCGATCAGCGCGAAGGCGAAACCCATATCCTCAAGGCCGAAGGCGACGCGGGCGGGCAGGCCGTTGGCGGCAGGCACCAGCGAGGGCAGGCCGTCGATCAGGTTGATCAATATGTCGCGATGGGTCGCATGGCCGATTTCGGTGGCCAGCAGCACGCGCCGGTCTTCCCGCTCGCGCGGGCTCTGGGCGTCCACGATCCGGACGGTAAAGAACGCATTTTCCAGCCAGTGCTGCAGGCCCGGAACGAGCGCGCAGACTCCTCGGCTCACGTCCAACGATGACATGAACTTGTCCCCATGTTTTGGCCGGCTTGTGCCCCCGCACGCCCCTGACCCCTTCGATGGGTTGAAACTGCCCGACTGTGGTTAGCATATGGTTAATGCGGCAAACCCCTTGCCGCATAACGGCAATTTTTTTCCGCCGGGGCGGAACTTTTTGGCGCTTCATGGATATATCGGCCCCCGCAAAGGGGCTCGAATGCCCTGTTTCCGGGCCTTTTCAATAAAATAGCAGAAAAAATCATCCCCGCCCTAAAAGCTTTTTTTCCGGTGCCGTTATCCCCTTTCGAGGCCGCAAGCAGCCTGATGGCAGCGACCTGAACGAACGAAAGGGTATCAAAATGACTGTTATCGGAACCAACTCCTCGGCGCTGCGTGCATCCAATGCTTCGGCCCAGGCCAGCAAGGCGCTCAGCACCGCGATGGAACGCCTGTCGACCGGCAAGCGCATCAACAGCGCGAAGGACGACGCGGCCGGCCTTGCCATCGCATCGACCATGACCTCGCAGATCCGCGGCATGACCCAGGGCATCCGCAACGCCAATGACGGCATCTCGCTCGCCCAGACGGCGGAAGGTGCGCTGGGCGAAGTCAGCAACATGCTGCAGCGTATGCGTGAATTGACCGTCCAGGCGCTGAACGGCACCAACGACACCAATTCGAAGGCGAACATCACCTCGGAACTCGACCAGCTGTCGACCCAGATCAACAGCGTGATGACCAACACCAAATTCAACGGCATCTCGCTGTTCCCGACCACGGCGGCGACGATCACGATCCAGGCCGGTTCGACCGCGGCCGACTCGGTCTCGCTCTCCGTCGGCGGCATCGACCTCTCGGCCGTCGTCGGCGCCAGCGCCGCCACCGTGAGCGGCTCGGCTGCGACCACCGCCACCCTGGCGCTCTATGACACGGCGCTTCAGTCGGTCTCGACCGCCCGCGCCACGCTGGGTTCGACGCAGAGCCGCCTCGAATCGACGGTCAACACGCTGACGGCCAACGTCACCAACCTGACCGACGCCCGCAGCCGCATCGAGGACGCCGACTTCTCGGCCGAAACGACCGCGCTCGCCAAGCAGCAGATCCTGAGCCAGGCCTCGACCGCGATGCTGGCCCAGGCGAATCAGAGCCAGCAGGGCGTGCTGAAGCTGATCAGCTAAGCTGCGACACTCAGATTGACCGGCTGGGGTTTTGGTCACCCCGGCCGGTCATGCCGCCCCCGGCGCATTTACAGTCCCCACCGCGCCGGGGGTAAAAACTTCGATGAAACGACCAGCATAACGAAGCCTCCGTCCCCCCGGGCGGAGGCTTCATCGCATTTGTCGATCGGCCGGTTTCCAATCAATGCGGGATCGAAACACTTGCATTGGCGGTTGTCGCACCCATGATGACGGCCATGACCAACAATTCTTCGACAGGAATAGAACGCCGCGCAATGATCGCGGCATCCGGCGCTGCGCTGCTGCTGCCGCATTCCGTGCTGGCCCAGAACCGGGCCGAGGCCTTTTCCTGGACCATGCTGATCGCCCGGGCACAGCGCCTCGCCCGCGGCGCGTTCACGGTGACGCCCTTCTTCCCCGGCGCCGACAGGATTGGCTATGATGCGTTCAACGAGGCGCGCTTCCGTGACGAGCGGACCATCTGGAACGAAAGCGGCGACGATACCGGCATCCGCCTGTTCCCCCTGAGCGGCACGGTGCAGCAGCCGGTGGAGATCGCGCTGGTCGAAAAAGGCCGGGCGACGCCGCTGCGCTACGATCCCGCCATGTTCGACGCGCCGCCGGGCAATGCGGTGCGCGCATTGGGGCCCGATGCGGGCTTTGCCGGCTTCCGCATCATGAATCAGGCGCGGGACGGCGACTGGCTGTCCTTTCTGGGCGCGACCTATTTCCGCGCCCCCGCCGAAAGGCAGTTCGGGCTCTCGGCCCGCGCCGTCGCCATCAACACCAGCATCGCGGGGAAGGAGGAATTTCCCCGCTTCACCCATTTCTGGCTGGAGCGGACCGGGCGCAGCAGCGTCACGGTCTATGCGCTGATGGACAGCGCATCGCTCACCGGCGCCTTCCGCTTCGCCAATGAACTGACGCCGCAGGGCGTGCGGCAGGATGTCGACGCCGTGCTGTTCACGCGCAAGGCGATCGCGGAACTGGGGCTGATGCCGATGACCAGCATGTTCTGGTACGATCAGGCCGACCGGCGCACCCGCACCGACTGGCGGCCGGAAATCCACGATTCCGACCTGCTCTCCATCGCCGGCGCGGATGGGACCGTCCATTGCCGTCCGCTGGTCAATCCCTCCGCCCCCCGCGTCGATGTGTTTGAGGAGCGCAACCCCAAGGGCTTCGGACTGCTCCAGCGCGACCGCAATTTCGACCATTATCAGGATGACGGCGTCTTCTACGAACGGCGGCCTTCCCTATGGGCGACCAGCCGCAAGCCGCTGGGCGCCGGACAGGTGCGGCTCTACGCCTTTCCGACCGACAGCGAATATACCGACAATGTCGCGGCCTATTGGACCCCCGCCGCGCCCACCCGCGCGGGCAGCCGGATAGAGGCGAGCTATCGGCTGGACTGGTCCGCCGCCCGCGCGCCCGCTTCCGCCGGCCTTGCCACGGTGGAGAATATCTGGACCGGGCAGTCGGGCGAAGCCGGGGTCGACCGTTTCCTGGTCGACTTCGCCGGCGTGCCGACCGGAAGCAGGCCGGACATATGGGTCGATCTTGCCGGCGGAACGCTGGTCAAGAAGGCCGGTTATCCGGTCCTGCACCAGAAGGACATGTTCCGGATGGTCCTGGATATTCGTCGGGACCGGGGCAGGCCGACCGATATCCGCGCCCAGCTCAGGGCTGGCAATCGCCCGTTCAGCGAATATGTGCATTACCCGCTGGGCGCCTGAATTAAGGGCGACAAGGGAACCAGCCGGGTTCAAGGCGGTTCTGGTGACGGGTTTCGAGCCCGTGAAATCTGGCGAAACGAGTCGGGCATGAAAGCAACGGGTGGCGTGCACAGCAACAGGACCGGCGGAATGGCGACCGCGAGGGCGTTCGAGCATCTTCCCCCGGAGAGGCCCCTGGCCATGCCCGCGCAGGATTTTTCCGCGACCCCGCGCGATCTGCCCCACCGTCCGTTCAACATCGACCTCTGGGCCCGGCGCACCCTGGTGGTGCTGCTGGCGCTGCTGCCCGCCTCCATGGCGGCGCATGAGATGCGGCGTTCCATCGGCCTGGACGGCATTTCGGCATGGGAGGGCGTCTATCTCGCCCTCTTCATCCCGCTCTTCGCCTGGATCGCCTTCGGCTTCGCCACCAGCCTGATCGGTTTCCTGCTGCTGACCATGGGGCGCGGCCCGGGCGTCCGTCCCTATCGCGCGCGGTCGACGGCGCCGCTGCGCGGGCGCACCGCCGTGCTGCTGCCTGTCTGCAATGAGGATTTTCAGGGCGTGCTCGGCCGCCTGTCGATCATGGAGCGCTCGCTGGCGCAGGTCATGGGGGGCGAGCGGTTCGAATTCTTCATCCTCTCCGATTCCAACCCGGAAAATGGGGAGAAGGAGCGCGCCGCCTATCTGAAGATGCGCAAGGGCTTTTCCCGCCCCGTCCATTACCGCCGCCGCGCACTCAATGTCGGGCGCAAGCCGGGCAATATCGCGGAATGGGTCGAACGCTTCGGCGGCGCCTATGACTATATGATCGTGCTGGACGCGGACAGCGTGATGAGCGGCCAGACCATGGCGCGGCTGGCCTCGGATATGGAGCGGCATCCGCATGTCGGCCTGATCCAGACCGTGCCGTCGATCGTCGGCGCGTCGACGCTGTTCGCCCGCTGGCAGCAATTCGCCAGCCGCCTGTTCGGCCCCATTTCCGCCGCCGGCATGATCTGGTGGTCAGGGTCGGAAGGCATGTTCTGGGGCCATAATGCGATCCTGCGGACCAGGGCCTTCGCGCAGAGCTGCGGCCTGCCCGAACTGCCGGGGCGCGCGCCCTTCGGCGGGCATATCATGAGCCATGACATGATAGAGGCGGCCCTGCTGCGCCGTCGCGGCTGGGACGTGCATATCGTCATGGCCGACGACAGTTTCGAGGAATTTCCCCCTTCCCTGCCCGATCTCGCCACCCGCGACCGCCGCTGGTGCCAGGGCAATATCCAGCACATCCCCCTGCTTTCTAAGATCAGGGGCATGCACCCGGTCAGCAAGTTCCAGCTCTTCGTCGGGGCGTCGGCCTATTGCACCTCGCCGCTGTGGCTGGCGCTGATGCTGGTGGTGCTGGGCGGCGCGGCGGCGGGCGTCTGGCCGCCGAGCGCCATATTGCCGTCGGGCGGCCTGCTGGCGCTGACGGCGGTGCTGCTGTTCGGGCCGAAGCTGCTGGCGCTGCTCTGGGCGCTGGCCGATCCTGCACGGCGCATCGGTTTCGGCGGCGGAGTGCGCATGATGCGCGGCGTGATCGCGGACATCGCGCTGTCGATCCTGATGGCGCCGATCAGCATGCTCACGCAGACCATCAACCTGTTCGGCATATTGATGGGCCGCAAGAGCAGCTGGAACGGCCAGACCCGCGACCGCGACGGCATGCGGATGCTGCCGGCGATCTGGCTGTTCAAATGGCATATCCTGCTGGGCGTGGGGCTGACGCTGCTGGCGGTCGAGTCCGATACATCGCTGGGCTGGATCGTGCCGGTGGCGGCGGGTCTGGTGCTGGCGCCCTTCTTCGCGGCCTTCACGGCGCGCAAGGATTGGGGCAGCCATGTCGCGAAAAGCGGGCTGTTCCAGGTGGCGGAACCCTGGTGGCGGATGCAGAATTACCAGAAGACGCGCTATCGGCAGCTGCAGTTGGACAATGCGCCGATCAAGGACTTCTCCAACGCCGCGAACGACAGTTAGTCGATCCTGAAACACCGTGTTCCTGCGCAGGAGCACGGCACGCCTGAAGGAAAGCGAAGGGACTCAGTCCCAATCCCGCAATTTCTCGCGCAGCCTGTCCAGCGCGGCCTTCTTGATCTGGCACACCCGCGCCGCGCCGATGTCCAGCGTCGCGCCGATCTCCTCCAGATTGAGTTCCTCGACGAAATAAAGCTGAAGCACCAGCGCCTCCCGCTGCGGCAGGTCGCCTATGCATTTGGCGAGCGCGGCTTTGAGCGATTCCCGCTCCATCACATCGTCGGCGCGATCCTCGACATCGGCAAACCACATGGACTGGTCGGAATAGACCTCGTCCATGCTGCTATGCTGCACCATCTCGCAGCCATCCGCCACTTCGCGATAGGCGGCGGGGTCCAGCCCCATTTCGGCGGACATCTCCGCCTCCAGCGGCGCACGGCCCAGCTTCTGCTCCAACCGGTTGCGGATGGCCCCTAACTGCTTGCGCTGCGACATGGCGGAACGCGTCATCGTCGCATGGCGGCGCAGATGGTCTATCATCGCCCCGCGCACGCGCATCTGCGCATAGGAGGCGAAGCCAAGGCCCCGATCCTCGAATCCATTGGCCGCCTCGACCAGCGCGACCATGCCGATCTGGAGCAGATCCTCGATCTCGATGGCGCTCGATACCCGGCCATGGACATGCCAGGCGATCTTGCGCACCAGCGGCATATATTGGCGCGCCAGCCGTTCGGGCGAATTGGCATGGGCGGACCGGCCATAGGTGTTGGCATCGGAACCGGCGACGACCCTATTCATGAACATCGGTCAGGCTCCTCAGGCAACGCGTTCGCGTGTCGGCAGGGGGTCGTGGCGCGGCGCGGGCCGCTGCTCGCCGCCGACCACGGCGACGACTTCCACGCCCTTGCCATCGGGAATTTCCAGGAAGGACAGCACCGGCGTCTCCGGCAGATGCGGTTTGAACAGCCGGGCCAGCGCGCGGCGGGCCAGCGGCGAGGTGACGATGGCGAAGCTGCGCGCCTGCCCCAGCAGCGGACGGGCCGCCGTCACCACCGCCTCTATGATGCGGTTGGCGAGGGCGGGCTCGATCGGGTGCCGGGCATCGCCCGCGACCCGCATCGCCTGCGCCAGCAACGCTTCCAGATCGCCGTCCAGCGTGATCACCGGCAGCGGCATCTTCACCGGCACCAGCCCCTGGATGATCAGCGAACCGATGCGCTGGCGCACCGCTTCGACCAGCTGGTCCAGCGTCATGTCGGGCCGCGCCGCGTCGACCATCGCCTCGCAGATGCGGCGGAAATCCTTGAGCGGAATGCCCTCCGCCAGCAGGGCGCGGCAAAGCGCGCTGATCTGCGTCAGGTTCAGCAGCCCCGGCGTCAGGCCGTCGACCAGTTGCGGCGCGGCGTCCTTGAGGTTGTCGAGCAGCTTGCGCGCTTCGTCCAGGCCGAACATCTCGCTGGCATTCATGGCGATAAGCTGGTTGAGATGCGTCGCCACCACCGTCGGCGGATCGACCACCGTATAGCCCGCGACCACGGCTTCGCTGCGATTGGCAGGCGAAATCCACACGGCATGCAGACCGAAGGTCGGGTCTTTCGCCTCGCGGCCGGACACAGTGCCCTCCAGCGCGCCGCTGTCCAGCGCCAGCAGGTCGTCGGGGAAAATCTCGTCCTCACCGACGACAACGCCGGCGATAGTGATGCGATATTGGTTCGGCTCCAGCGCCAGATTGTCCTTCACGCGCACCATCGGCACGACGAAGCCCAGTTCCTTCGAAAGCTGGCGGCGGATGCCGGTGATGCGGGCCATCAGCGGCGCGCCCTTGCGCTCGTCCACCAGGCTGATCAGGCCATAGCCGATCTCCAGCCCCAGCACGGCGCCGTCCGACACGTCGTTCCATTCGATCAGCGCGGGATTGGGCGGCGGGGCGGCGGCTTCGGGTTCGGCGGCCTTGCGCTGGCTCGACTTGCGGAGGTGCCAGGCGATGCCGCCCGCCACCGCGGCGGCGGGCAGGATGATCATGTGCGGCATGCCGGGCAAAATGCCCAGGAAAGTCAGGATCGCCGCGACCGGCATCCAGGCCTTGCCCGAACCGAACTGGCTGGTGATCTGGTTCGACAGATCGTCCTCGCTGCCGACCCGAGTCACGATGGCGGCGGCGGCGATGGAGAGCAGCAGCGCCGGAATCTGCGCGACCAGCGCGTCGCCGATGGCCAGGATGATATAGGTCTGGGCGGCTTCCCCGATGCTGAGCTTGTGGCTGACCACGCCCAGTATGATGCCGCCGACGATGTTGATGGCCAGGATCAGGATGCCCGCGACCGCATCGCCCTTCACGAATTTCGAGGCGCCGTCCATCGATCCGTAGAAGTCCGCCTCGGTCGCCACTTCACGGCGGCGGACCTTGGCCTCTTCCGGGGTCAGCAGGCCGGCGTTCAGGTCGGCGTCGATCGCCATCTGCTTGCCCGGCAGGGCGTCCAGGGTGAAGCGGGCGCTGACTTCCGACACGCGGCCCGCGCCCTTGGTGATCACGACCAGGTTGATGATCATCAGGATCGCGAAGACGAAGATGCCGACGACATAATCGCCGCCGATCAGGAAATGGCCGAACGCCTCGATCACATGGCCTGCCGAATCGGTGCCTTCATGCCCGTTCACCAGCACGACGCGGGTCGACGCGACGTTCAGCGCCAGCCGCAGCAGCGTCGCGAACAGCAGCACCGTCGGAAAGCTGGAGAAGTCGAGCGGCTTGGCGGCGTTCAGCGCCACCATCAGCACGGCCAGGCTGATCATGATGTTGGTGATGAACCCGACGTCCAGCATGATCGCCGGCACCGGCACCATCATGAACAGCACGACCATCAGCGTCGCAATGGGCAACACCGCTCCCTTGGCGGCGCTCATCCAGATCTTCGCTTTGACTTGGGCGGGAGTCATATCGGGCCGTTACCTTCCGAGGGTGGCGAGCATGAGATAGGCGAGGCGCGCCGTCTGCGGTTCGGGCCGGACGGTGACGTCGGCGGCGGTCGCAAGGCGCTGGGTTTCGATCCGCACATAGTCGGCGGGCTGCACGGTCTTCGCGCCGGAGGGCAAAGACGCATCGGCATATTGAATGTCGCCGCCGCCGACCGAATCGAAGCCCTTCTGGAGCTTGGCGGCGAAGCGGTCGCGGATTTCGGCGAAGCTGCGGGCGTTGCCCTGCCTGTCGTAGAAGATGGAGCGGTTGGCGCGGGCGGCGGCCGGGAACATCCCGGCGGCGGCGGCATTGGGCGCGCGGTCGTTCATCGACAGGAACCTGCTGGCCCCGCCGACGCCCAGGAAATGGGCCATGTAAAGGTCGACCGGTTCCGCCTCGCGGCCCAGCCGCTGCTCCAATGTGGCCTTGTTGTCGGCGGCATGTTGGGCCGCCATGACGGATGCGGTTTCGGGATGCTTGCGCAGGTCCAGTATCTGCTGGCGAAGGTCGGGATCGGCCACATAATAGCGGCCATTGCTGCCCCGGCTGATCGCGTCGGCGGCCCAGCCCAGCCCATATTCGCCGCCATGCTGGTCGATGACCGCCAGCCAGCTCTGGTCGACGAACTGGTAAAGCCCGGTCGCGGAGGAGGTGGTCGCGCGGGCGGTGGGATTGAGGCTGCTCTCGATCTTCGCCTGCCCCAGCAGATAGGCGAAGTCCACGCCCGTCCGCCGGCTGGCCATGGCGATCGCGTTGGTCACGCGATTGCCCGTCGAAGCGCCCGTTGCCGCCCCCGTTCCTGCGATGTCTGCGAAAGCCGACACTGGTTCGATCAATCCCCGTTGGTACCGGGGGTCATTAGAGCAAGTGACGTGCCAAGATTTGGTTAACGCGCGCTCATAATTTGATTTTTGGGAATGGAGCCTGCTCCGGTCAAATCAAGCCGCGCCCACCTGCTCCTGCGCGGGCAGGAGCCCAGTCCGCCGTCAGATGGAAAGCAAAAAGGGCGCCATGGCGGGCGCCCTTACAACGTCTCGGAGGGTCGGGATTTTCAGCGCCCGTAAACCAGAGGCGCCGTTTCCGCGCCGCGCGCCGCGAGTATCGCGAGCCGCTGATTCGCATGGTCCGCGAGCAGGTTGGTACGAATCCGCGCCGATTCCATCATCGGCTGGAGCGCCCTCAATCGATCCTTCACCGCTTCGTCGGACCGCCATACGCCGATGGCGCGAACAGCGGACGCGGCTTTGGCGATCCGCTGCGTCGCCGCTTCGATCACCGCCGCATCCACGCCGTCCAGTGCCCCGCGCAGCTCTTCGAAAGCCGCGCCCAACTCATCCAGCGCTGCAAGACCGAGCGGCATGGGGTCAACCGGCCGCCGGCAGGTCGAGCGCCAGCATGCGATCCGCGATCGCCGCCGGATCGACGGGGTAATTGCCCGAAGCGATGGCCGCCTTGATCGCGGCGACGCGGTCCATGTCGACCGGCGCGCCTTCGGCCGCCATGCGGGCGACGGGGCTTGCCGAACTGGCCGAAGAAGCGGAAGTCGCGGCCGAACCGGTCGAAGAAGCGCGCGTCGTCCTGCCGCCTTCCTTCAGGCGGGCTGCCTCTATGGCGGCGCTGATATTCTGGCCGACAGACTTGATCATCGTTTCAATCCTTCATTCGTCCCGCACAGTCTATATACGGCCGGGTTCAAAAATTGTTAAATCCCGGAACACGAACAATTCCCATTTCCACGACCTGCGCCAATATCGGCGCGGATTTCCTGTCTTCCCGCACGCGGATCGTCTCGCCCACGGCGCCGTCCTCGTCCGCGACCATCATGCGCGAGACGCTGAAGGCCGCATTGCCCGCCATCAATTGCACCGGGTCGCCCTTCTTGACGGCGGCCTCCCTGGGCGCCGCCCGGGCCGCAGGGGCGTAGCGCGCCACCGGCCCGGAAGCGGCAGCGGCGCCGCCGGCCACCAACGGCACGCGGATTCGCCAGCCCAACGCATCGCACTTGACGATGGCGGCGCCAAAGACAGGCCCGTCCACGCTGGGCGTCGCCGGACAGGCGGCCAGCCGCAAACGCCGGTCGACCGGCGCGATCGGCCCGCCCGGTTCGCCCAGATTGGCGCCGACGGTCATCGCGACCAGACTGTCGATCCGATCCAGATTCTCGAACTTCTGCTGCGCCAGCGCAGGGTCGGACGCTGAAACGGACAGCGCCAGAAGCAGGATCTTGGGCAAATTTGTCACGGTATCTCTCCGAAAGCGGACAGGATTAACCATGAACCACGCAAAATTCGTGCCATATAATGGACGCTGCTGCTGGGGGAGGGTGAGCCGTGCCAAAAAAACAGCAGCACCTTTGGGGCGGTCGACGCCTAACGCCCCGCGACAATCAGGATCACCTGCCCCTTGCCGCCCTCGCCATCCAACTGGTCCAGCCCGCGCAGCACCAGCCGGTCGCCGCCAATGCCTTCCGCCTTCAGCGCCCGCGCCACGGCGCCAAGGCGCGCCGCCGACAGGTCCCAGCCGTCGAAGCGCTGATGCCCCGCATCCGTGCCGCGGCTGCTGACCTCCAGCCGCTCGCGCCCCAGCGCAAAGCGATCCGCCACGATCTTCAGCCGCTTCCGGCCCTGCTGCGTCAGCAACGCCTCACCGGGCAGGAACAGTTCGGCGGCGTGGATTTCCATGGGACTGCTGGCATGGCCGCCAAATTGCTGCCGCACCTGCGCCAGCATGGCGTCACGCCGCTGGCCGCTGGCCTGAAGCATGACGAAAAAGCCGAGCAGCAACAGCAGCAGGTCGGCGAAGCTGATCGCCCAGCGGCCGCGCCGCGCCCCGGCAAGGGCGGAGATATTCATGCCACCTCGCGGATCGAGGCGCGGCGCATCGGCACATTTTCCCGCCGCGCGATGGCGGCCATGCGATCAGTGACCTCCTTCTGCCAGGCGAGTTCCCGTTCCGACAGGTCGGCAAGCCGCGTCGCTACGGGCGCGGCGATGACATTGGCAATGACCACGCCATAGAAGGTGGTGAGGAGCGCCAGGGCCATGGAGGGGCCCAGCGCCGCCGGATCGTCCATCGCGGCGAACATGCCGACCAGGCCGATGATCGTGCCCGCCATGCCCAGGGCCGGGGCGGCATCCGCGATGGACAGCCAGACCTTGCAGGCAGAGCCATGGCGCTGCGCCCGGTCCGCCAGCGATTGCGCGGCCCACAGTTCGAACTGCTCCGTCTTCTCGCAATTGGCGAGCTTGCGCGCGGCTTCGGTCAGATAGGGATTGGCCGTCTTCACCCGGTCCGTGCAGGCAAGGCCGCGCAGTTGCGCGACCTGATCGATCTTCAGCATGGCCGCCCGCGCAGCATCCCGGTCCTTCGCCGGATCGGCGCGCAGCAGGGGAACAAGGGCGGCAAAGGCCCGCGCCAGCGCCCGCGCGCCATTCTGGAACAGCGCCACCAGCCCGATCCCCGCGACCATGGCCAGCAAGGTCAGGGGGTCGAACAAATGCGCCATGATCCCGATCATCTTCACGTCCCCGCTTACGCCCGGCCGGCCGGCGGCAAAGCGCTGCCACCCGCCGGCAAAATTTTGCCGCCCTTGCCGCCATCCTCACGCAATCCCCCGGATTTCCGCCATTTTCCGCCATGCCGATGCGTCACCCACGCAAGTTGGCACGGCTCTTGCGAATATCAGGCTGGATCACCCGCAGTTCACGCCATCAGGCTTCAGAACGGCGGGGGAGACGGAAGTTTTAGGCCCATCGGGGCGGAAAAAAGCGGAAAGACGACAATGTCGCTGGAAGACGGATTGTTCGGGATACATGGAAAGGCGCTGGCGCTTCGCTCGCAGCGCCTGTCCCTGCTCGCGTCCAATATCGCGAACGCTTCGACGCCCGGATACAAGGCGCGCGACATCGATTTCGAGTCCGCCCTCAAGGAAGCCACGACGCGGCAGGGCAAATCCGCCGCCGACGTGTCGCAGGCCGTCGACGATTCGATGGGCTATCGCGTGCCGCTGCAACCCAGCCTCGACGGCAACACGGTCGAACTCAGCACCGAACAGACTTTGTTCGCGGAAAACGCCGTCAAATATCGCACGACCCTCTCCTTCCTGGAGGGCCGCATCAACACCATCACCCGCGCGCTTAAGGGAGAATGAGCATGAGCGGCCATGGCCCCCTGAACGTCTTCGACATCGCCGGCCGCGCCATGAGCGCGCAGCTCGTGCGGCTCAACGCCACCGCATCCAACATGGCGAACGCGGGCAATGTCACCGGCAGCGCGGCGGAGGCCTATCGCGCGATCAAGCCGGTGTTCCAGTCCGTCACCGACAGCCCCGGCGTCTCGACCGTCAAGGTCCAGAATGTCGTCACCACCAATGCGCAGCCCACCAAGCGCCACGATCCCAACCATCCGCTGGCCGACAAGAATGGCGATGTCTGGGAAGCCGCCGTGGATAGCAGCGCGGAGCTGGTCGACATGATCGAGACCGCCCGCATGTACCAGAACAACGTGCAGGTGCTGAACACCGCCAAGTCCCTGATGATGGAAACCATAAGGATCGGCAAATGACGACCACGACCGCCACCGACAGCGCGGGCCTGTCCGTCTATAACCCCTATGCCAATGTCGGCACGGGCAAGTCGGAAATGGGCCAGGCGGATTTCCTGCGCCTGCTGACCGCGCAGATGCAGACGCAGGACCCGTTCGAACCCGTCGATAACGCCCAGATGGTCGCGCAGATGGCGACCATCACCAACAGCAGCGGCATCGCGGAAATGAACCAGACGCTGAAGAATCTGGCGTCGCAACTGACCGGATCGCGCCTTGGCGACGCGGCGAGCTGGATCGGCAAGTCGATGCTGGTGCAGAGCAACATCGCCGCGCCCGATGCAGCCGGCCAATATATGGGCCAGGTCAGCTTTGCCGACGCCACCAGCGGCGCCAGCGTCGACCTGATCGACGGCAACGGCAATGTCGTCAAGACGATCGCGCTGGGCGATCAGCCCAAGGGCGACGTCAATTTCTATTGGGACGGCAAGGATGAGGCGGGAAACACCGTCGCCACCGACGCCCTCAGGATCAAGGTCAACGGCGCCAACCCCAGCCGCGTCGCGAGCTGGGCCACCATCGCCGCCGTCCAGTCACCCGCCGACGGCAGTTCGTCCAAGCTGATCACCGCGCTCGGCACCTATTCGCCGTCCGACGCCATCTCGCTCGCCTAACCGACCAATCCTTTTCACACCGATTTTCCTTTTCACCCAAGGAGCAACGCCATGTCCTTCTACATCTCGCTTTCCGGCCTGAAGGCCGCCCAGACCGACCTGTCGACCACGGCGAACAATGTCGCCAACGTCAACTCGACCGCCTTCAAGAAGAGCAAGGCCGTGTTCGGCGACATCTTCGCCGCCGCGCCGATGCAGACCACGACGCAGGTCGCCGGCCAGGGCGTGCGCGCCCAGGGCATCAGCCAGCAGTTCACCCAGGGCACGATCGAGACCACCGACAAGACGCTGGACCTCGCCATCACCGGCGAAGGCTTCTTCACGGTGAAGCGCAGCGCCGACAATCAGGTGGGCTATACCCGCAACGGCGCCTTCTCGGTGGAGGAGGACCGCTATGTCGTCGACACCACCGGCGCCCGGCTTCAGGTGATCCCGCTCGATCCCACCACCGGCGCGCCGACGGTGACGGGCACCCTGACCCCGACATCGCTGACCGACCTCAAGATTCCGACCAACTGGCCCGACGGCGGCACCGGCAACCAGCTCACCAGCGTGGGCGTGTCGGAAGAAGGCAAGATCACCGGCGTTTATGCCGACGGTTCCACCGTCTATCTGGGCGCAACCGCCATCGCCGCGTTCAACAGCCAGGAAGGGCTGCGCCAGAGCGGCGACGCCCATTGGACCGCGACCAACGCGAGCGGCACGCCGATGCTGGGCACCGGCAATAGCGGCCTGTTCGGCTCGGTCCGCTCCGGCGCGCTGGAACGCTCCAATGTCGACATCACGGAAGAGCTGGTGAACCTCATCTCGGCCCAGCGCAATTTCCAGGCGAACTCGAAGGCGATCGAGGCGGCGAACACGCTGTCCACCACCATCGTCAACATGCGGACCTAAGCTTCCGCATGAATTGAACCGTCATTCCCGCGAAAGCGGGAACCCATCTCCCGACCTCGCACAAAGCGGCAACGCTGGAAGATGGATCCCCGCCTCCGCGGGGGTGACGGAAATAAATCAGCGCCCGCAGTCAACAACAGGACACCCCCATGGACCGGCTCGTCAACACGGCACTCACCGCGATGCGCGGCGCGATGGCGCGGCAGGCGGCGATCTCCAACAATCTGGCGAACGTCAACACCACCGGCTTCCGCGCGGAAATCGCCAATGCCGAGACGCGCTGGATCAAGGGCAGCACCTTCGACACGCGGGCGCAGGCGTCCGAACAGGTGATCGCCGCCGACATGGCGCAAGGCGCGGTCACCGAAACCGGCAATCCGCTGGACGTGGCCATGAACGGCGATGCGATGCTCGCCGTTCAGGCCGCGGACGGCAGCGAAGCCTATACGCGCCGCGGCGACCTCAAGGTCAGCGACAGCGGCCTGCTCATGACCGGCGACGGCCTGCCCGTGCTGGGCGAAGGCGGCCCCATCACCCTGCCGCAGATGGACAGCATCTCCATCGCGAAAGACGGCAGCATCTGGGGCGTGCCGCAGGGCGGCGACCCCGCCAATCCGCAACAGGTGGACAAGCTGAAGCTGGTCAGCCCGGTCGGCTCCAGCATCGCCAAGGGCACGGACGGGCTGTTCCGCGAAGCCAATGGCGGCGCGCTGCCCGACGATCCGCTCGCCAGCGTGACCGGCGGATCGCTGGAAGGGTCGAACGTCAACGCCACGTCAGCGCTGGTGCAGATGATCGAGGCGAGCCGCGCCTGGGAAACCCAGGTCAAGATGATCGACACCGCCAAGCAGCTCGACGATGGCGGCGCATCGCTGATGCGCCTGGATTGATGGTTAATTTGGCACGGCTCTTGCTTTTCGACAGGCAAGCCTGACGGCCCTACGGAGATTTTGAGCCATGACCAACGCAGCCCTTCATGTCGCCCGCACCGGCCTTGACGCGCAGAACACGAAGATGCGCGTGATCGCCAACAACCTGGCGAACGTCAACACCACCGGCTTCAAGCGCGATCGCGCCGATTTCGAAACGCTGGCCTATCAGCAGATCGTGGCCGCGGGCGCGAACAGCGACAGCGAGAACAAGTTCGCCACCGGCCTCAACCTCGGCTCGGGCGTCGCGATGCAGGGCACGGCCAAGATCAACAGCCAGGGCACGCTCAACCAGACCGGCAACACGCTGGACATGGCGATAGAGGGTTCAGGCTATTTCCAGGTGCAGCAGCCGGACGGCTCCATCGCCTATACCCGCGCCGGCAATTTCACGACCACGGCGGAAGGCGTCGTCGTCACCAGCGAAGGGCTGCCGCTGATCCCGCAGATCACGGTTCCGGAAGGCGCCACCAGCGTCACCATCGGCAATGACGGCACCGTCTCCGCCACGCTTCAGGGGCAGGCCGAACCGACCCAGCTCGGCCAGATCGAACTGGCGAGCTTCATGAACCCGGGCGGCCTTCAGGCGGTCGGCGGCAATCTGCTGAAGGAAAGCGCCGCCAGCGGCACGCCGCAGGTCGGCGTCGCGGGGCTGGACGGGCGCGGCGTCGTCCGCTCCGGCTATCTCGAAACCTCGAACGTCAACGTGGTCGAGGAACTGGTCGACATGATCGAGACCCAGCGCGCCTATGAGGTCAATTCCAAGATGATCAAGGCGACCGACGAAATGCTCCAGTACGTCAACCAGCAGCTGTGAGCCGGATGATGCGCAGAACGGCCATTTTCTTCCTCTTCGGAACCGCCCTCGCCGCATCCCCGGCCATGGCCGGCAAGAAGCGCGATGCCGAACGGCAATTTTATGCCCCCACGGTCGTTGCCGCCCCTGCCGCCCCTGCCGCCAACGGTTCGATCTTCCAGGCGTCGATGGGCTATACCCCGCTCACCAGCGGGGCGCGGGCGACCAGCGTGGGCGACATCATCACCATCGTGCTGGTCGAACGGACCCAGGCGACCAAGAGCAACAGCGCCGACACCAGCCGCGACGGCAGCATCGCCCTGACCCCGCCCAGCACCGGCCCGCTCTCCAAGATCTTCTCCGCCAGCGACATCGGCTCCAGCGGCAGCAACAGCTTCACCGGCAAGGGCGCCGCGACCCAGTCCAATGCGCTCAACGGCGAAATCACCGTGACCATCGCGGCGACCTATCCCAACGGCACGATGCTGGTGAAGGGCGAAAAGGCGCTGACGCTCAATCGCGGCGACGAATATATCCAGATCAGCGGCCTCGTCCGCCAGGCCGACATCGGCCCGGACAACCGCATCGCCTCGACCCGCGTGGCCGACGCGAAGATCATCTACACCGGCAAGGGGGAAATCGCCCGCGCCAGCCGCCAGGGCTGGCTGCAGCGCTTCTTCTCCATGATCAGCCCCTTCTGATGGACATGCACGCCATGACGTCCTTCGCCCGCCTCCCCAACTTCGTCATTCCCGCGCAGGCGGGAATCCATCTCCGGACCTCGCGTCTGGTGCAACGTCGGGAGATGGATTCCCGCCTTCGCGGGAATGACGGCGTGTGGTTGGGCAAGCGTTTAGCGCGTCGCGTAATACTCGCCCTTCTCACCGCCCTCACCCTGATCGCAGCCCCGGCCCATGCGGAGCGGATCAAGGACCTCGGCAATTTCCAGGGCGTGCGCCCCAACCAGCTCACCGGCTACGGCATCGTCGTCGGCCTGGCGGGCACGGGCGACGACAGCCTGGACTATGCGACGCAGGGTATGAAAGGCGTGGTCTCGCGCTTCGGTCTGACGCTGCCGCAGGGCATCAACCCGGCGCTCAAGAACGCGGCGGCCGTGCTGGTCACCGCCGACCTGCCCGCCTTCGCCAAGCCCGGCCAGCGCCTCGACGTCACCGTCTCCGCCCTCGGCAAGGCCAAGTCGCTGCGCGGCGGCACCCTCATCATGACCCCCCTGCGCGGCGCGGACAATGAAATCTACGGCATGGCGCAGGGCAATCTAGCCGTCGGCGGCCTGGGCGTGTCGGGCGCGGACGGCAGCCAGGTGTCGGTCAACATCCCCTCCGCCGGCCGCATTCCGGGCGGCGCGACGGTGGAGCGCGCCGTCGCCACCGGCTTCGACACCGCCCCCACCCTCACCTTCAACCTGTCCGAAGCGGACCTCACGACCGCCCTTCGCGTGGCGGACGGCATCAACCGCACCTATGGCGACCATCGCGCCAAGGCCGTGGACGCCGTGTCGATCACCATCGATGCCGCGCCGGGCGCCACCGACCGCATCATGATGATGGGCATGATCGAGAATATCGAGATTTCGCCCGCCGACGCCCCGGCCAAGGTGATCGTCAACGCCCGCACCGGCACCGTCGTCATCAACGGCGCGGTGAAGATCCATCCCGCCGCCATCGCGCACGGGAAAATCACCGTCAGCGTCAACGAATCCCCCCGCATCGTCCAGCCCGCCCCCTTCTCGCAAGGGCAGACGGCGGTGGAGCAATCCAGTTCGATTTCGATCGATCAGGAAAAGAAACCGATGATTAATTTTAAAGGTGGAGCCTCTCTGGCCGATATAGTCAAAGCGGTGAACGCCATCGGCGCCTCCCCCGCGGACATGGTCGCGATCCTCGAAGCGCTCAAGCAGGCAGGGGCGCTCAAGGCTGAACTGGTGGTGTTGTGATGCGGATTGGTGCGACTTCGGAAACGACGGCTCCGGCGGGCGCAACGCAGGACAGGGCCGCGCTGCAAAAGGCGGCGCAGCAGTTCGAGGCGATCTTCCTGCGCCAGATGATGGGCGCGATGCGCTCGGCCAGCCTGGCGGAGGGCATCAGCGATTCCAGCGCCACCGACCAGTTCCGCGACATGGCCGACGCCCGCACCGCCGACAGCATGGCGAGCCACGGCACGCTGGGCATAGCGGAGATGCTGATGCGCCAGTTCGGCGCCAAAGCCGTCGCGCCTGCCAGCGCAAATGCCGCGGATAAGGCCGAATGAGCGACCTCTTCATCATCGGCGCGTCGGGCACCAAGGCCTATCGGACCGCCATGGCCGCGATTTCCGAGAACATCGCCAATGCCAGCACGGAGGGCTATTCCCGCCGTTCGGTGACGACCATCGAATCCGGTTCGTCCACCGCCACCATGGCCGTCTACATCTCCCGCGCCAATTTCGGCGGGACGGAGGTCAAGAGCGTCAACCGCGCGACCGATCCCTATCTCGACGCGACGGTGCGCTACACCAACATGCAGCTTGGCAGCGCGGTCGCGCGGATGCGCTGGCTGACCGATTCGGAAACGGCGCTCAACGACACGGAAACCGGCATCGGCCAGCTCATGACCGGCATGTTCCAGAACATGGACAAGCTGGCCGCCAGCCCCACCGACAACTCCCTGCGGGTGACGACGCTGGACAGCATCGGCCGCGTCGCCCAGGCCTTCAACCAGACCTCGGCCGACCTGGTGCAGGTGTCCAGCGGCATCGCGACCGAGGCGCAGGCTTCGGTGACGACGATCAACCAGGCCCTCTCCGCCCTCGCGGACATCAACAACAGCCTGCTGCGCGCGCAGCCGGGCACATCGGCCTATGCGCAACTGCTCGACAGCCGCGACGCGGCATTGGGCACGCTGTCCACCAATCTCAACATCGACATCAGCTTCGGCACGCATGACCAGGCGCAGGTGACGCTGAACGGCCAGACGCTGGTGCAGGGGAGCAGCGCCACGCCGCTGGCCCTCACCGTCAACACCAACGGCACGCTGGCGCTTGCGACCGGCAGCGGCGCCGCCCTGGCCGCGCCGACGAGCGGCACGCTGGGCGGGCTGTTCTCCGCCGCCGGCACGGTGTCGCAGCGCCGCACCAGCCTCGATACGCTGGCGCAGCAGTTCGTCGCCAATATGAACAACTGGCATGCGCAGGGGCTGACCAACGGCAGTCCGGGCGCGGCGGGCGCGCCGCTGCTGTCCGGAACGACGGCTGCGACCGTCACCGCCCTCATCACCGACCCGGCGCAGCTTGCGACCAAGGCCGCCGACGGCACGCCCAACGGCAATCTGCTGACCGTATCGACCGTGCTGCGCGGCAATGGCAGCGTCGAACAGGGCTGGACCAACCTGATCGCCACCCACGCCAACCTGCTTTCCTCCACCAAAGCGGAGCAGACCACGGCGCAGAACCGCAGCGACCAGGCCGTGGCCGCCCGCGAAGCGGTAAGCGGCGTCGACCTCGACATGGAGGCGGCCGAACTGCTGCGCATCCAGCAGGCCTATTCGGGCAGCGCCAAGATCCTTCAGGTCGCGAAGGAAACCGTCGACGCCATTCTGCAGATCATCTGAACGGGAGCAACGGGACCATGGTCGGCATCACCAACAAGATCCTTCTGGCCGAGATTCGCCGTCAGCAGAAATTGTCGCAGGACATCGTCGATGGCCAGACCGCCATCTCGACCGGCCAGACGCTGAACAGGCCGTCGGACGACGCGCTCGCCTGGGTGCAGGTGTCGGACATCGGCCGGGCGCAGGCGCAACAGGCCGCCTGGCAGTCGAATATCAGCACCGGCACGGCCCGCGCCAACACGGCGGAGGCCAATCTGGGCGAGATGAACTCCCTGCTGACGCGCGCGCAGGAATTGATGACGCGCGCCCGCAACGGATCGCTCAGCACGACCGACAAGACGGCCATCGTCCAGGAAATGACGACGATCCGGTCGACCATCGATTCGCTGTTGAACCAGAAGGATTACAGCGGCGTACCCGCCTTCGACGATGGGCAGAGCGTGCTGGTCCCGGTCAGCCGCGGCCTCAACCTCGCGGTGGTCGGCACGCGGCAGGAAGTGTCGGAAGGGATCGACGTCAACGGCACGCCGATGACGCTCGACGCCATATTGGGCCAGAGCATCGCCGCGCTGCAAAGCGGGACCGACAGCGACGTCGCGGCCGGGCTCGACGCGATCAAGGCGGCCCAGAACCACATCGTCCTGGAACAGACCAAGCAGGGCGTGCGCAGCGACCGGCTGGACGTGATCGGCACGCGCCTCACCAATGTCGACCTCGACCTCAAGGAACGGCGCGCAGGCCTGGAATCGACCGACCTGCAGGATGTGATCTCCTCGGTATCGGCCAAGCTGCTCCAGCTTGAGGCGGCGCAGTCCGCCTTCGCCCGGATCAACCAGCAGACCCTGTTCGACCTGATCAAATAGGCGCCTGAAGCGATCCCATGGTCATCATGTTCCTGCCCGGGCAGGAACACGCCATGGCTTGGACGAACCTTCCGAAACAGAAGGATCTTTCGCCCGGAAACATCGCCATCGATTTTTCGGTCGCGCCCTAAACCACGGCATCGCCAAGCCGTATTAACCAATCGAGAGCGTCTTTCATGCGATGCTTCGATCAAGACGGCGCCTTCGGGCAGAATTTCGGGGATAATCATGTTCGCAATCATCGGCCTGGTCGTGCTGCTCGCCATGGTGTTCGGCGGCTTCATCTTTACAGGCGGCGACATCGGCCCGGTTCTGCACGCGCTTCCACATGAAATGATCATCATCGGCGGCGCGGCCGTCGGCGCGCTGATCATCGGCAATTCGGGCTCGGACCTGAAGGCGCTGGGCGGCGGCCTGGGCAAGGTGTTCAAGGGCCCGAAATACAAGAAGCAGGACTTTCTCGACTGCATCTTCCTCGTCTCCAAGCTGATGAAGACGCTGCGCGTCGAAGGGCCCGTGGCGCTGGAACCGCATATCGAGGACCCGGCCAGCTCGACCATCTTCTCCGAATATCCGCGCCTGATGGGCGACAAGACGCTGATCCACCTGATCAGCGACACGCTGCGTCTGGTGGTCGTCTCCTCCGGCACGCTCGATCCCCATGCGGTCGAGGAAGTCATGGATAATGCGCTCAAGACCCATCATCATGAAGCGCTGCGTCCCGCGGACAACCTCCAGGGACTGGCGGACGCATTGCCTGCCCTCGGCATCGTCGCGGCGGTGCTGGGCGTGGTGAAGACCATGGGCTCGATCGACCAGCCCCCGGCGATCCTGGGCGGCATGATCGGTTCGGCGCTGGTCGGCACCTTCCTGGGCGTTCTGCTCGCCTATGGCATGGTCAACCCCTTCGCCAATCGCTGCCGCGCCGTGATCGAGGCGGACGGGTCCATGTATCATGTCGTCAAGCAGATCATCGTCGCCTCCCTGCACGGCCATCCGCAGCCGCTGGTGATCGAGGCCGCGCGTTCCAGCCTGACCCATGCGAACCAGCCGGCCTTCGCCGAAGTGTTCGACGGCATGCGGGGCAAATAAGCCATGGCCGAGAAGAAGCGCGGCGCGAACGAGCCCGAACCCAGACCGATCATCGTCAAGAAGATCGTCGTCGACGGTCATGGCGGCCATCATGGCGGCGCGTGGAAGGTCGCCTATGCCGACTTCGTGACGGCGATGATGGCCTTCTTCCTGCTGATGTGGCTGCTGGGCGCGACCACGGAAAAGCAGCGCAAGGGGCTGGCCGACTATTTCACGCCGACCCTGGTGCAGCTCAAGGAAGGTTCGGCCGGGTCGAACGGCATGTTCGGCGGCGACAGCATGACGGCGAAGGAAAATTATCCGACCACGGGCGGTCAGGGCAATCTCGCCATCACCATCCCGCGCGACGCATCGGGCACGAAGGACCAGGGCGGCAAGGCCACCAAGGCCGCCGACCGGGTGAAGTTCGAATCGATCAGGAAGGAACTGGAGGCGCGCATGGCCCGCCGCCAGGGCATCCGCAAGCTGCTGAAGAACATCCGCTTCACCGAAACGCGCGAAGGACTGCGCATCGACCTGATAGACGAGGCGGACTTCGCGATGTTCGCCATGGGCACCGACCGCCTGCTGCCGCAGGCGCGGGAACTGGTGAACGAGGTCGCGGCGACGATCCGGACCATGCCCAATCCGCTGATCGTGCGTGGGCACACCGACGGCCTGCCATACAGCGCGGGCCAGACGATGAACAACTGGATGCTCTCTTCCGCCCGCGCCGAAGCCACGCGCAAGGCACTCGCCGCCAGCGGCATCGGCAACGACCGCTTCGCCCGGATCGAGGGTGTGGCCGATCGCGAACCTTTCGCGAAGGGCGACGTCTACGACCCGCGCAACCGGCGCATGTCGATCATCCTGGGGTGGAGCCGCGGCGCGAACGACGGCGATGCGGACGAACAACCCGACGCCGAAACCAGGGCCGCGATCAAGGAACGCGACAACCCCATGACCATGGCCCGGACCGAAGCGCGCAAGCTCGACATGGGCGGCACCAGCCTCCCCGCAGGCGCGCAGTTGATCAACCCGACAGCACCGGGGACGTCGAACAAGCCCGGCAAGCATTGAACCAACCCGGCTGCCTTGGGTGGATTGCGGACATTCCCCCTCCCGCAGGCGGGAGGGGGTTAGGGGGTGGGCTGGCGCGGCATCTGCGCTGTTTTGTAACGGCTAGAGCATAATCCGATCTGACGGAATCGAGGGGATTCCCTGGAGCCAGGAAATCTGATTCAACATGCCAGCTGGACGAGGAGGCCAGCCTGGCATGACGAAGTCGATCTCGGAGGATTTACGTTTTCGTGTGATCGCGGCGGTAGATGGGGGGCTATCCCGGCGCGCTGCAGCCGAGCGTTTCGGCGTCGCGGCAGCAAGCGCCGTCCGCTGGGTTCGCGAATGGCGTGAGACTGGTTCGACGCGGGCAAAGCCTCAGGGCGGCGACATGCGGTCGCGCAGGATCGAAGCCTATCGCGATGTCATTCTTGGCGCGGTTGAGGAGCAGGTGGACATCACCTTGGTCGAACTGGCCGAGATGCTTCGATCAAAGCATGGCGCGATGTTCGCGCCGAGCACCATCTGGCGTTTTCTCGACCGCCATTCCATGACCGTCAAAAAAAACGGCACACGCCAGCGAGCAGGGACGGCCCGACGTTCTCGCGCGGCGACGCGCATGGTTCAAGGCGCAACCTGACCTCGATCCCGAACGGCTGGTGTTCATCGATGAGACCGGCGCCTCGACAAAGATGGCCCGCCTGCGGGGACGGGCAAGGCGGGGCATCCGCTGTCGGTCTCCAATCCCGCACGGCCATTGGAAAACCACCACTTTCACCGGTGCGCTGCGCCTGACGGGCATGACCGCGCCGATGGTCCTGGACGGTCCCATGACCGGTGAATGGTTCGCTGCCTATGCCCAGCAGGTTCTGGCGCCAACGTTGCATCCTGGTGACATCGTCATCCTCGACAATCTGCCGGCGCATAAGGCAATGGCTGCCCGTGAAGCCATTGAAGAGGCTGGAGCGCGCATGCTGTTCCTGCCGCCATACAGCCCCGACTTCAATCCCATCGAAAACGCCTTCTCCAAACTTAAGGCTATCTTGCGAAAAGCCGCCGCCCGAACCATCCCGGAGCTATGGGATGCGATACGTGACGCGTTGCCACGCTTCACTCCCGAAGAATGCGCAAACTACTTCACAGCCACCGGCTATGAGCCAGAGTGATCGGATTCTGCTCTAAGTCAGAAGCTCGCTACGCTCGGGCCCACCCCTAACCCCTCCCGTTTACGGGAGGGGAAGGTCCTGAATTGGCCAATTTCCAGCCATTCTGCTCCCGACCTCGCCCCAAGCCCCCCGCAGGAGCATGTGACCCAAGCGCAACAGGCTACTGACAAAATATCCTATTTCCCCGACATTGACCCAGTTCGGCCTGTCCTATTGTCCGCCGGCCGGCCTATCGCCCACCCCTCTTTGAAACGTCCGACGCATTGCGCGACGCGCCTACGCGCGCCCGGGCACGCGCGCGCATACACTGTGAACTTCGGCTGAAAATCGCCGTTTTCAGGCCGGCAGGACCAGACTCGCTTCCAATCCGCCCTGCGCCCGGTTGGCGAGCTTCAGCGCGCCGCCATGTTCGGTCATGATCGCCCGAACCAGCGCCAGCCCCAGGCCGGCCCCGCCAGTGTCCCGATTGCGCGAGCCCTCCAGCCGGGTGAAGGGCTCCATCATCTCTTCCATCCGGTCTTCCGATATGCCGGGTCCATCGTCCGCCACGATCAGCCGGATGGTGCCATCCCCTCTTTCGACCGAGACATGAGCCCGCTCGCCATAGACGATGGCATTCTCGATCAGGTTGCGCAACGCGCGGCGAATCTGTTGCGGGCGCACATTGGCGACCGCGCGATCGCTGTCGGCCAGATCGACCGGAGATCCGAGTTCCAGAAAATCCTCGACCACGGCGTCCGCAAGCGCCGACATATCGACCTTCTGCCGGGCTTCGCTGCTGCGACCCGCGCGGGCGAGCGAGAGAATATCCTCCAGCATCCGGTTCATCTCGTCGATCGTCTCGGACATGCGGGCGCGCTCGCCCTCGTCCTCCACCGATTCGGCGCGCACGCGCAGCGAGGCCAGGGGCGTGCGCAGATCATGGCCGATGGCGCCCAGCATCCGGTCCTTTTCGTTCAACATCGCAAAGATGCGGCTGCGCATCGCGTTGAAGGCTATGGTGAGCTGCCGCACGTCGCCGGGGCCGCGTTCCTCCACCGGGTCGGCCGATCCGGTGCGGGCGAACTGCTCCGCCGAAAGGGTCAACTGCTTCAACGGCCGCGCCAGCCTGCGCCCGACCCAGAGCAGCGGCAGCAGCACGATCGCGTAGAGGATCAGCGTCTGCCCCACCAGCCATCCGCCGAAGCGCGGCGGCCGGTCCCCGATGCGCGTCTGCGTCAGCGCCCATTTGCCCGGCTGATATTCGACCGCCATCGCCAGACGCGTCATATGCACATGATCATGCCTGCCGCCGGCCGCGCGCATGCGGAAATTGTCCCAGCGCCGCGGCGGCAGCAGCTGCGGCTGTTCAGCCGCACGGATGGAGCGGACCGAAAGGCCGACATCGTCGAACATCGCCCTCGCGCGGCGCTCGACGTCCGGCCGGGCTTGCCCCGGCAAGGGCGGGGCAGCATTCAGGAAGCGCACCCTTCCCCGCCGATCCGCCTCGTCGCCGCCGCGCCGGTCCGGCCGGTTGTCGAGCGCGTCGACGATGCGATAGACGCCCGGCGCGGTCTGCGCGGTCAGCTCGATCCGTTGACGCTCGCGCAGCAACAGGGTGAAATTGATCGCCTGCGCCAAGAACAGCGCCAGCGCGACGAGGATGATGATCTGGCCGACGACGCTCTGCGGCCAAAGGCGCAGCCGCCTCACAGCTTCCGCACGTCCGCGGACAGGGTGTAGCCGCCGCCCCAGACCGTCTTGATGAGGGTCGGGTTCTTCGGGTCCGGCTCTATCTTCTTGCGCAGGCGGCTGATCTGGTTGTCGATCGCCCGGTCGAAGGCATTGGCCTCCCGCCCCTGGGTGATGTCCAGCAACTGGTCGCGGCTCAACACCTGATTGGGCCGGGTGGCGAAGGCCAGCATCAGATTATATTCCGCCGTGGATAGGGGCAACGCCACCCCCTCGCCGTCGACCAGCGTGCGTTCCTGCGTCTTGAGCAGCCAGTTGGCGAAGGCATAGGTTGCGCCATCGGGGGCCGTGACCCGCTGCCCGCCGGTCGCGACGCGGCGGAAGATCACCTTGATGCGGGCGACCAGTTCGCGCGGGGAAAAGGGCTTCAGCACATAATCGTCCGCGCCCATTTCCAGACCTACGATACGGTCCGTCTCCTCCGATTTCGCGGTCAGCAGGATCACCGGAATCTCGCTGGTCTCACGGATGTGGCTGCAGAGCGACAACCCGTCCTCGCCCGGCATCATGATGTCTAGGATCACCAGGTCGATGGCGTTGGCGTTAAGGCGCATCCGCGCTTCCGACGCATTTTCGACGGCCGTCACGCGAAAGCCGTTGCGGCCGAGATATTGCGCCAGCGGCTCGCGGATCGAGCGCTCGTCGTCGACGAGCAGCAGATGGGGTCGTTCGCTCATGGTCCGGTTCTTGTCATGGCTGGATGCGGGTGGGAAGGGCGAAGGCGCGCAATCGACGCCTTCGCCCCTGCCCTCAATTGGCGGGCGGCGGCCCCTTGCGGTCGCGCCAGCCGTCGCGGAAGGCCTGCCGCGCCGCCTTCATCTCATCGGCGGTCACCTTGCCGTCATGATTGGCGTCGGCCTTGTCGAACATGGCGAGCGGGCGGGCCATGAATTCGGCCTTGGTGATGGTGCCGTCCTTCTTCATTTCAGCGCCCGGACCGCCGCGCATGCCCTGTGCCCCACCATATTGTCCGCCACCATGCTTTCCCCAACCGCGATGACCCCAGCCATGGCCGTCCGGCCCGCCGGGCTTGCCCATGCGGTCGTGCATGCCGTCCCGGCCCTGATGCCCGGCGGCAAATTCCGCCTTGCTGATCTGGCCGTTCCTGTCGGTATCGAGCGCCGCGAAACGCTCATCGAGCCGCTGCTGACGGAGGACGTCGCGATCCGCCTGGTCGAGCTTGCCGTCCTTGTTGGCGTCCAGCCTGGCGAAGCGGGCTTCGAGGGCGGCGGTCAGTTCCGCCTTTGTGACGGCGCCGTCCTTGTTGGCGTCGGCCATCATCAGCATGCCGCCGCCGCGCGGTCCGGCGCTGTCGTCCTGAGCGAAAGCAAGGTGCGAGGCAGCGAGCCCGCCGACGAACAGCGAGCCCAGCGCCACCGTGGTCATGAATTTGCGGATCATGGAAATCTTCCTTCAAAGCGTCTGTCACGAACGGCGCCCTGCCGTCCTTGCGGATGCTTATCGGGGAGTTTTGTCCCGCAATTTTGTCACGTCACCCGATAAAATGTCGCAATTTGTATCGGGCGAAGGCTTGGCTTCGGTTCCAAACCTCCTTCGCGGGAACAACAATCAAATTCAACGATCCCGGCGACCCAGCAGACGCAGGCGAAGCGCGTTCAGCTTGATGAAGCCCGCCGCGTCACGCTGGTCATAGGCGCCCGCATCGTCCTCGAAAGTCACGACCTTCTCGCTGTAGAGCGAATGGGGCGACTTGCGGCCGACGACATAGACGCCGCCCTTGTAGAGCTTCAGGCGAACCGTGCCGGTCACCTTCTCCTGGCTGAAGTCGATCGCCGCCTGCAGCATCTCGCGCTCGGGCGAGAACCAGAAGCCGTTATAGATGAGTTCGGCATAGCGCGGCGCCAGTTCATCCTTCAGGTGCGCGGCCCCCCGGTCGAGCGTCAGTTGCTCGATCCCGCGATGGGCGAGGTGGTAGATGGTGCCGCCCGGCGTCTCATACATGCCGCGCGACTTCATGCCGACGAAGCGGTTCTCGACCAGATCGAGGCGGCCGATGCCATGCTTGCGCCCATAGTCGTTGAGCGTTTCCAGCAGGGTCGCGGGCGACATGCCGACGCCATTGATCGCCACGCCGTCGCCGCGCTCGAAATCGATGGTGATATATTCGGGCGCGTCGGGCGCATCCTCCGGATTCACCGTGCGCGAATAGACATAGTCCGGGGTTTCTTCCCACGGATCTTCCAGCACCTTGCCCTCCGAAGAGGTGTGCAGCATGTTCGCGTCCGTCGAGAAGGGGCTTTCGCCGCGCTTGTCGCGGGGGATCGGAATCTGGTGCTTCTCAGCGAATTCGATCAGCCTGGTGCGGCTGGTGAGGTCCCATTCGCGCCAGGGCGCGATCACCTTGATGTCGGGCGCGAGACCGTAATAGCCAAGTTCGAAGCGCACCTGGTCATTGCCCTTGCCGGTTGCGCCGTGGCTGACGGCATCCGCCCCGACCTGCTTCGCGATCTCGATCTGCCGCTTGGCGATCAGTGGCCGGGCGATGGACGTGCCGAGCAGGTAAAGCCCTTCATAAAGCGCGTTGGAGCGCATCATCGGGAAGACATAGTCCTTCACGAACTCTTCGCGCAGGTCATCGATGAAGATATGCTCTTCCTTGACGCCCATCAGACGCGCCTTGGCGCGGGCGGGCTCCAGTTCCTCGCCCTGTCCCAGATCGGCGGTGAAGGTCACCACCTCGCACTGGTAGGTCTGTTGCAGCCATTTCAGGATCACGCTGGTATCCAGCCCACCTGAGAAGGCAAGAACGATGCGGTTGATCTTGTCGGACATGGGCAACTTTCCTTGAAGCGGGCCTGGGCGGCCATGCAATTACCGGCGGGCCGGTATCAGGCCGGGCGATCCAACGCAACCGCAACGGCGGAACTATCGCATGACGAAGGGGATGCCGATCGGAACCGGCATCCCCTTTCCTCAAGGAATCGAATCGGACTCAACTCGTCCGCGGCTTGAAGACGCTGTCGCGGCGCCGGTCGGAACCGAAACGATAGACCGTCTGCGTCGCCGCAGGCGCGGGCCTGGCCGATACTGGCGGCGCTGCCATGGTTTCCTCCGCCGCCGGGGTCGCCGCCTGCTTCTGCCGCTGCGCGAGGAGGAATTTTGCGCGGGTCATGCGCTTGGCGTGGGTTCGGAACGGGTTCTCCGGGCTTGGCGGCGCAGCCACCATCGCTGCCAAGCTGCTTTCCTCCTCGCTCCGCGCAGGAGCAATTGCGGGCGGCGGCGTCATCAGCGGCATGGCGGGAGCAGGTTCCGCAGGCATGGGCTGGATCACCTCGCCCTCCCAATGCCCCTCGCCTTCCCACTGCTCCTCACGACGCTTGCGCCTGCGCAACAGGGCAGCGCCCGCGAGGCCCGCCATCAGCAGCGAGCCGCCGCCCAGCGCCCAAAGCAGCGCGGGATCGATCCCGGCTTGCGACGGAGGAACCGGCGCCGGCCTGACAGGAGCGGCGGCTGCTGGCAGAGCGGCCGCCTGTACAGGCGCCGGGGCAGGCGCTTCGCTTTGCACCGGGGCCGTAGCGCGTTGCGGGGACGCGGCAGGCTCGGTCCGCGCTGCCGTTCGGGTCGCTGGCCTTGGTGCGCGCCGCTCCACCGGAGCCGCTACCGCAGTCTGCGCCTTCTCCTCCGCCTGCGATGCCGCGATGGCGGCATCCAGCCGCTGTTCGACCGAAGGCGTCGATTGAACCACAGGCTGAGCGGGCGCAAATGCCGGAGCGGACGAAGCCGGCGGTTGCTCCGGTTCCGCGGCTGGATTGACAATCACCGGCTGGCTCGGCGGCACGATGGTCTGCGCGAGCAGCGGAGTCGAACTGAAAGCCAGAACAGCGGCAATCGCGGCCCTGGCGGGGCGAAGTGAGCGAATGTTTCCAGTCATAGCCATGATCAAACCCACGAGCCTCACGATTCAGCGCAAAGCCTGAAGGCTATTCCCGATCAATCGAGCCAAAGGGCCGACGAAATGATCAGAACATGGCCAATATGAACATTCGTTCATTTTGATGGATGATGTTTTAGACTTTATATTCTTGCCTGTGGTTCAGAATCAGCGATCTATTATTTGGGACTATCATCCCTATTGTCACGGCGCGCGCCTTCGATCAGCCGCCTGTTCCGTTCTTCTTCCGCTGACTGCGCCACACGTTCCGCCTTGGTGCGGCCGAATTTGACGCGATTGCCCTGAGCCTGGCGTTCCTTGTCCGCCCGAGCCTTCGCCTTGCGCGCCTGTCGTAGATTGACGATGTCGCCCATGGGCGTGGACGGGCCTCCATGAGGGGATGGAGCGGGTAGCGGGGATCGAACCCGCATCACAAGCTTGGAAGGCTAGTGCTCTACCATTGAGCTATACCCGCCCGTCAGGCTGAGCGCCCTGCCATCTTTGGGCGGCCTTCGTCAATATGCCAAAGCGATATTCACCCAATATCGGCCTTAACCCCGCGCGATATTTGCACTATCAGGGGCCATGGCCACGCCTTCCCTGCGCCAGTTGGATATATTCGCGCAGATGGTGGCATCGGGCAGCCTCTCGCGCTGCGCCAGCGATCTGGGGATCACACCCGATGATGTCGCGCGCGATCTGGCCTCGCTGGAGCTGCGTCTGGGCTATCGCCTCTTCGACGATCTTGCCGGCGCCCCGCGCCTGACCGCCGCCGGCCGGAAAACGGCGGAGGCCATGACCCTGTTGTCGCAGGATCAGCCGGAAAACTGGGGGGTCGATCAGGCGGACGGCATGATCCCCGCCGCCCCTCCGTCGGAATCGGCGCCATCGCGGCAAAGCATCGTCCTGGCCGCGCCCGCCCCGGTCTTCGGCCATTTCCAGGAAGCGCTGGCCGCGTTCGAGGCCGCGAATGACGACATCGCCATCACGCTCGACCTGACGATCCACCTGGCCGACGAAGCTGCCTGGGCGCTCCGCCGGGGAAAGGCCGACATCGCCTATTTCTATGCGTTGGGCGAGACGGATGAGCCATCCTCCCGCTATGGCTGGTCGGAGCAGATCAACCTCTATGCCGGCGCGGACCATCCGCTCGCCCGCCGCGACAGCGTTGCGACCGGAGAGCTTGCCGCCATGCCGACATTGGCGATGGAGCCGCGCAACGGCCTGCGGCGGATCATCGACGAGGCGCTGCTGCGCGGCGGCGTCCGGCTGGGCGATCCGGTGCTGGAAACCGACAATCTGTTCGACATCATGACCATATTGCGCGAAGGGGCGGGCTGCTTCGCCGCCTTCGGCCCCCTCGCCCGCGATCTGGGCCGGATGACCGGGATCAGGCGGATCGCGCTCGAACGTCCGCTCCCGGCCATCGAAGTGCGGCAGGCTCTCCGCCCGGAAAGCCCGGCCGCGGCTGCCGCGCTGGCGGAATTCCTCTTTCTCTGATCATCCGCTGCGACTGGCTGAGCCGATTTCGCGGGCAAGCGATCGATCCCGCGCCAAGCAGTATTGATATGCTATATCATTTCAGATAGGAGAGCGCATCTCCTCCCATTCAAGGATGACGAACCGAATGTATCGTTCCGCACTGTTGCGTGCCGGTTGCGCCTTTTCCGCATTGTCTGCCGCCCTTCCCGTCTTTGCTCAGGACGCCCCTGCCGACGCGGCGCCCCAAGCCTATCATGATCAACGAGCGGACATCGTCGTCACCGCCATCATTCCACGCCGGCAGGGCGATATTCTTTCAGGAACGTCGGTCGTATCAGGCGAAGAACTGACCCGGGCGCTGCGCCCCACCATCGGCGACACTCTGGCGCACCAGCCAGGCGTCTCGGCAACCTCCTTCGGTCCCAATGCTTCCCGCCCCGTGCTGCGCGGCTTCCAGGGCGAGCGCGTGCGCATCCTGACCGACGGCATCGGCAGCTTCGACGTGTCGAACACCTCCGTCGATCATGCCGTGGCGATCAACCCCCTCACCGCCGACCGGATCGAGGTGCTGCGCGGCCCTGCGGCGCTGCTCTACGGCTCCTCCGCCATTGGCGGCGTGGTCAATGTGATCGACAGCCGCATCCCCCGCCGCGTGCCGGACGAACCGATCCACGTCGACGGCATCGCCACCTATGGCAGCGCAGCCAATGAACGCACCGGATCGGGCGAGATCGAGGCCCCCATCGGTGACAAGTTCGTAGTCCATTTCGACGGCAGCTATTCCAAGAGCGGCGATCTGGACACCGGCAGCTATATCCTGACCCCCGCCCTGCGGGCCCAGGCGAATGCCAGCAGCGACCCGGAAATCCGCGACCTCGCCACCCTGCGCGGCAAGTTGCCCAACAGCGCGGCGCGGACATGGGAAGTGGCGGGCGGCGCGGCGCTCATCACCGATGGCGGCAATCTGGGCTTTTCCGTCGCGCATACCGACAATTTCTACGGCGTGCCGGTCCGCTATTCGCTCGATCCCGATGGCGAAGCGGAAAAGGTGCGGCTGCACATGAAGCAGGATCGGGCCGACCTGCGCGCCGAACTGCCCGTCAATGGCGGCTTCCTGGAATCGATCCGCCTGCGCGCGGGCTTCGCCGATTATCAGCATCAGGAGATAGAGGAGACGGGCGAGGTCGGCACGACATTCTACAACCAGTCGATCGAATCGCGGCTGGAACTGGTCCAGGCCAGGCGCGGCGGCTGGGACGGCGCGATCGGCGCGCAGTTCTTTGCACGCAACTTCCACGTGGTGGGGGAAGAAAAATTCCTGCCGCGCAACGAGACGGAGCAACTGGGCTTCTTCACGCTGCAATCCTTCGACCTCGGCACCACCCGGGTCGAGCTGGGCGGGCGTTATGAACATACGCGGGTCGGGGCCGATGCGGACGAGACGCTGCTCAATCCCGCCTATCATCGCAGCTTCAATGCACTTTCCGGTTCGCTGGGGATCAGTCAGGAACTCGCTCCTGGCTGGCGGGTCGGGTTGAACCTGTCCCGCACGGAGCGCGCTCCTTCGGCCGAGGAGCTGTTCGCCCGCGGCAA
The DNA here is from genome assembly GCF_002894065.1 of Sphingobium sp. SA916. Classification (NCBI taxonomy): domain Bacteria; kingdom Pseudomonadati; phylum Pseudomonadota; class Alphaproteobacteria; order Sphingomonadales; family Sphingobiaceae; genus Sphingobium; species Sphingobium sp. SA916. Next base: position 6,703 of record NZ_LXYF01000040.1, on the reverse strand, counting down.
CCATGCCGGAACGCAGGCCTTTGAACTCGGTAATCCCGATTTCGGGCTGGAAAAGAGCTGGGGCGTCGAAGGCACGCTGCGCGGCCAGGGCAATGGCTATACCCTCTCGCTTTCCGCCTATCACAACTGGTTCGACGGCTATATCTACGATACGCTGGCCGACGACAGCGTCTGCATGGCCGCCAATGGCGGAGAACCGCTGGATTTCCCCTGCTACCAGAATCTGCAGGCGAATGCCCGCTATCTCGGCTTTGAGGCGGAAGGCACGGTGAAGCTGGGGCAGATCGGCGGCTATGCCCTCAACCTGGATGGCGTGGCCGACTATGTGCGCGCCACCATCGTCGGATCGGGTCCGGCGCCGCGCATACCCCCGCTTCGTCTGCTGGGCGGCGTGGAATTGCAGGGCGACCGGCTGAGCCTGCGGGGCGAGGTCGAGCGCAGCTTCGCCCAGAACCGCATCGCGGACACCGAAACGCCGACCGACGGTTTCACGCTGGTCAACGCCTCGCTCTCCTTCAAGCCGCTCAAGGGCAATGGCCGGACCACCATCACCCTTTCCGCCAACAACATCTTCGATGTGGAGGCGCGGCGGGCGGCCAGTTTCCTGAAGGATTACGCCCCACTGGCGGGACGGGACATCCGCCTGACGGCCCGCCTGTCGATCTGATAACCTGGTTGATTGCGCAATGTGACGATTTCGTTACAAGGCGCGGATGGACCAGGGGTGGGCGAAACTCGATCGGATGCGCCGGCGGGCGTATAAGGGCGGCTGAATGCGTCAGATCGCCGCCCTTCCCTATTCGACCGGCCCCGACGGGTCGATGCGTATCCTGCTGATCACCTCTCGCGATACGCGGCGCTGGGTGATTCCCAAGGGCAATCGCATCAAGGGCATGGCCGGCCACCGCGCCGCAGAGCTGGAGGCCTATGAAGAGGCGGGCATTCACGGCATTGCCTGCCCCGCGCCGCTCGGCCGCTATCGCTATGACAAGAAACGGCGGCGGGGCGACACGAAAGAGGCGACGGTCGAGGTTTTCCCGCTTGCGGTGACGGGCCAGTTGTCGCAATGGCCCGAACAAGGGCAGCGGGAACTGCGTTGGTTCCCCGTTGCCGAAGCTGCAAAGGCTGTCGACGAACCCGATCTGCAATCCATCATCGCCGCTTTCCGCGAACCGCCCCGGGACCCGGGCCTGTTCGTGCGGACGTTGCTGCGGGTCAAGGAATGGCAAAGCGAAAGGACTGGAATGCTGCGCTGGTTTCACGCGCTGATGCCCAAGCAAGGGCGCTTTTTCGAGCAGTTCGAGGATCATGCCGCGACTTTGGTCGCCGGCGCCGATGCGCTCGCCAAGCTGCTGAAGGGCGGGCCGGACATCGACGCCCACATCAAGGAGATTTCGGACCGGGAGCATGAAGCGGACGACATCATCCGCGAAGTGCTGCAGGATGTGCGCCGCATCTTCGTGACGCCGTTCGACCGCAGCGCCATTACGGGGCTGATCGGGGTGATGGACGACGCGATCGACCAGATGAACCAGACGGCGAAAGCCATCGCGCTGTTCGAGGTGAAGGAATTTCCGTCGCAGATGCAGGACATGAGCGCCCTGATCGTCGAATGCGCGCGGATCACGGCGGAGGCGATGCCGCTGCTGCGGTCGCTGAACCTGAATTCGGCGCGGCTGCATGACCTGACCGAACGGCTGGTAAAGCTGGAGGGGCATGCCGACATCCTGCATGAGGCGGGGCTGAAAGCGCTCTACAATCAGGCGCGACAGGGCAATCCGATGGATTTCGTCGTCGGCAACGAAATCTACAGCCATCTGGAGAAGGTGACGGACCGGTTCGAGGATGTCGCCAACGAGATTTCCGGCCTGGTCATCGACCACGCCTGATCCGGCCAGAGCAGATAGATGGAAGCCCATATCGCCTTTCCGCTGCTGATCGCGCTGATCGGGGTCGCGCTGCTGTTCGATTTCCTGAACGGGCTGCACGACGCCGCCAATTCGATTGCGACCATCGTGTCGACGCGCGTGTTGAAGCCGCAATATGCGGTCGCCTGGGCGGCGTTCTTCAACTTCATCGCCTTCCTCTTCTTCGGGCTGCATGTGGCTGAGACCGTGGGCAAGGGCATTGTCGACGCCAGCATCATCGATCCGGCGGTGATTTTCGGCGCACTGATGGGGGCCATCGCCTGGAACCTCATCACCTGGGGACTGGGCATCCCCTCCTCCAGCAGCCATGCGCTGATCGGCGGATTGCTGGGCGCGGGGACGGCCAAGGCGGGACTTTCCGCGGTGGTGTGGAGCGGGGTGTTCAAGACCAGCGCCGCCATCGTGCTGTCGCCCGCCATCGGGCTGGTGCTGGCATTGCTGCTGGTGCTGGTCGTGAGCTGGATTTTCCGGCGCTTCACGCCGCAGGGGGCGGACCGGGTGTTCCGCAAGATGCAGCTTGTGTCGGCGTCGCTCTATTCGCTGGGGCATGGCGGCAATGATGCGCAGAAGACGATGGGGATCATCGCGGTGCTGCTCTATTCGCAGGGCATGCTGACGGGCGGGTTCCATGTGCCCTTCTGGGTGGTGCTGAGCTGTCAGGCGGCGATGGGCCTTGGGACGCTGCTGGGCGGGTGGAAGATCGTCCACACCATGGGGTCGAAGATCACGCGGCTGACGCCCGGACAGGGATTTTGCGCGGAGACCGGCGGGGCGCTGACGCTGTTCCTGGCGACGCATCTGGGCGTGCCGGTGTCGACGACCCACACCATTACCGGCGCGATCGTGGGCGTCGGGGCTTCGCGGCGGCTGTCGGCGGTGCGGTGGAACGTGGCGTCGAGCATCATCGTCGCCTGGGTGGTGACGCTGCCGGCGGCGGCGGTGATCGGCGCGGCCTTTTACGGGCTGACGCGGCTGTTCTGACGGGAAAAGGGCGCGGTCGGTTTTTCCGCCGCGCCCTTCCCTCTCCTGAACCCTGAAACGCTCAGCTCACCCGGCCGAGGCGGTGGTAGAGATTGGCGTATTTGACAGATTCCGGCTTGTCCTGAACCTCGCGCAGATAATGGGCGATGGCGGTTCGGATCAGGCCGAAATCCTCCTGGGAGAAAACCGCGCGGGAGCGGGCGGGCTGGGGTGCTTCGGTCGTTTCCATGGGTCTTCCTTTCCGTTGGGATGACGCATCAAACCATGAACGAGTCGGTCAATGAAGGCCGATTAGTGAAGCGGTGTCATGCGGTGACTTGTTCATATTGTCATTTTTTGACATAGTGACAGTATGGCGGATGATCGGAAACTCTATCTGGGGCCGAAGCTGCGGGTTTTGCGGCGGGAGCTGGGGCTGAACCAGACGCGGATGGCGGAGGAACTGGGGGTGTCGCCCAGTTACCTCAACCATCTGGAGCGCAATCAGCGGCCATTGACGGCGCAGATGCTGCTGCGGCTGGCCAATGTCTATGACATCGACATTCGCGATTTCGTCGCCAGCACGCAGGAAGGGGCCGCCAGCGCGCTGGGGGAGATATTGTCCGACGCGCTGGTGCGCGACATCGGCATCGCCCGCGACGAAGTGCTGGAGGTCGCGGAAAATTATCCGGGGGTGAGCGAGGCGATCAGGCGATTTTACCGGGCGCTCAGCGATTTGCGGCGCCTGCCGGAGCAGGTGGCGTCCGGACTGGCGGGGGCGCCGGGGAGCGTGGCGCCGCTGCATGCGCCGCTCGACTGGCTGCGCGAGACGATCGCGCGGGCGGGCAATCATTTCGCGGAGCTGGACGCGGCGGCGGAGTCGCTGGCGGGGGAACTGGGCGACGATCCATCGGCCTTGCAGGCGGGCATCCGGGCGCGGCTGAAGGAGCGGCATGGCATGGCCGTGCAGATCGTGCGGGAGGATGTGCTGGCGGGAACGCTGCGCCATTATGACATGCACCGGCGGCGGCTGTTGCTGAGCGAGCGGCTGGCCTCTTCGGGGCGGCTGTTCGCGGTGGCCTATCAGCTTTGCGCGCAGGAACTGGCGGACGCGATAAGCGGGCAGGTGGCGCGGGCGGGGCCGCCGGACGAGGACAGCCGCCGCCTCGCCGGAATCGCGCTCACCAACTATGCGGCGGCGGCGCTGATCATGCCCTATGACCGTTTCGCCAAGGCGGCGGAGCAGAGCCGGCACGACCTGCCGCTGCTGCGGGCGCGCTTCGGCGTGTCGATGGAGCAACTGGCGCATCGGCTGACCAGCCTGGGGCGGACGGGGGCGCGGGGCGTGCCCTTCTTCATGGCGAAGGTGGACCGGGCGGGCATCGTGTCGAAGCGGTTCGACGGGGAGGCGTGGCCCTTTGCGCGGCTGGGGGGCACCTGCCCGCGCTGGGACGCGCATGAGGGGCAGGCGCCGGATGCGGTGCACACGCAACTGATCGAGACGGTGGACGGGCGGCGCTTCGTCAGCCTGACGGTGGGGTTGCCCAAGGAGGGCGGCGCGCGGGGGCGGTCAGTGATCGCGCTGGGCTGCGAGGCGAAGCATGGGGCGCGGATCGTGCATGCCGACGGGATCGATCTGGAGAAGGGCGCGGCGACCGGGGTGGGGCCGACCTGCCATCTGTGCGAGCGGCGGGGGTGCCCGGATCGCGCCCTGCCGCCGGTGACGCGGGCGCTGGATCTGCATGGCTATGAGCGGACGGTGGCGCCGTTTCCGTTTCGGCGGGTTTGAATTTCAACTTTTCCTCGCCAACCCACTTAGGCGTCTAGATTACCGGACGTTCAACATATGCTCGATGCCTCAACCGTGTTTGAGGGCTATAATCTTCGCCCAGCAGACGCCAACCCCCAACTACCTGTAGACTTTACTGGGCTATCGTGAAAAGCATGAGAGTCAATAACTATGCATCATAACCTAAAGCTAGGGTCGGGACCCATTGATATAACCGGCTTGATCTGATTCAGGCTCCGCGAGGAGATTGAAGATGAGCGACCTGTATTGGCTCACGGACGAGCAAATGGCTCGGCTTGAGCCCTACTTTCCCAAGAGCCATGGCAAACCGCGTGTCGACGATCGACGGGTGCTGAGCGGGATCATTTTCGTCAACCGGAATGGGTTGCGCTGGCGAGATGCACCAAAGGACTATGGGCCGCACAAGACGCTTTACAACCGCTGGAAGCGGTGGGGTGACAAGGGCGTTTTCCTTCGGATGATGGAAGGTCTGGCAGCGCCTCAGGCTTCCGAACGCAGGACGGTTATGATCGACGCAACCTATCTCAAGGCCCACCGCACGGCATCGAGCCTTGCGGTAAAAAAGGGGGCGCGGGACGCCTGATCGGACGCACGAAAGGCGGCATGAACACCAAGCTCCATGCCGTTACCGATGCGAACGGCCGTCCGATCAGTTTCTTCATGACCGCAGGGCAGGTCAGCGATTATATCGGTGCCGCTGCCCTGTTGGACGAACTTCCCAAAGCCCAATGGTTGCTCGCTGATCGCGGCTACGATGCCGACTGGTTCCGCGATGCTTTGCAGGAAAAGGGCATTACCCCCTGCATTCCCGGTCGCAAATCCCGGAACAAGGCCGTCAAACACGACAAGCGCCGCTACAAACGGCGCAACCGCATCGAGATCATGTTCGGCCGCCTCAAGGACTGGCGACGGGTCGCGACGCGCTACGACCGATGCCCCAACGCCTTCTTCTCGGCCATCGCCCTCGCTGCCACCGTCATCTTCTGGCTCTGATCAGTGAGTCCTGAGCCTAGAGCAGACGATTTTTGCCGAATATCCCGCCTTGAGGCGATACATTGAAGCGCTGAAAGAGCAGAAAGCTACGCAGCCGTTGTCTAATTTAAAGGCGTTGTGGAACCTCGACGACGCAGCGGTCAATGAGATCGCAGGGCAATTAGAAACCATTGGCTTCTTTGAGAGACTCGGTGGCCCAACCCCGGCGTGGCGGGTGCCCTTTCTCTATCGACCGGCGCTTTCGCTGATACAGGGCAGCGCGGAAATAGCCAACGATGAATAGCTGGTGCCGTATGGTTGTGCACCAACAAATCAGCTAATTAAGTCTATATAAAAAAGGGGCCGCCGGGCAGGCGACCCCTTTCTATCCTCTCCCTAAAGCGGGCAGGCCGTTCTTTAGTCGGCCTTCGTCTGAAGGTTGACGGCCGCATATTTGCCGCGGCGGTCTACTTCCAGTTCAAAGTCGAGGCGGTCGCCTTCATTCAGGGCGCTCATGCCGGCGCGTTCTACGGCGCTGATGTGCACGAACGCGTCGGGCTGGCCGTCGTCGCGCTGGATGAAGCCGAAGCCCTTCATTGCGTTGAAGAACTTGACCGTGCCGCTGGCGCGTTCGCCGGTGAGCTGGCGCTGCGGGCCGCGGTCGCCGCCGCCCGGACGATCGCCGAAGCCGCCGGCGCGGGGCTCGCGAGGGGCGCGTTCGGTGACGGGGAGCGGTTCGCCCTCGATCTTGAGATCGGTGGCCGACACCTTGCCGCCGCGATCCACCAGGGTGAAGCCGAGCGGCTGGCCTTCGGCGAGGCCCGTCAGGCCCGCCTGCTCGACGGCGCTGATGTGGACGAACACGTCTTCGCCGCCATCGTCGCGGACGATGAAGCCGAAGCCCTTCTGCCCGTTGAAGAATTTGACCACGCCGGTGCCTTCACCGACGACCTGCGCGGGCATGCCGCGGCCACCGCCGCCGAAACCGCCGCCGCCGCCGCGACCACCGCCAAAGCCGCCGCCACCGCCGCCG